>CAZJWS010000079.1:5549-5852 GCA_964549985.1 uncultured Candidatus Saccharibacteria bacterium
GCCAGGACCTGACCGTCCACATCACTATTTTTGACGACCGCACGATGGAATGGCGCTACGTCGGTACCCCGACTGACGACCTTATCCGTAAAGCACTTGGCATTCAAAAAGGCTCTGGCGTGCCAAACAAGGAAAAAATCAGCAAGAAATTGAGCCAGGCTCAGCTGACCGAAATCGCCGAAACCAAGATGGCAGATATGAACGCGGATGACGTAGAAGCTGTCAAAAAAATGGTAGCTGGCACTGCCCGTTCTATGGGCGTCGAAGTCGACCAATAGCAACGTATCCCGGCACATCTCGAGC
>CAZJWS010000080.1:0-1043 GCA_964549985.1 uncultured Candidatus Saccharibacteria bacterium
TCCAGAACGCTTCCCAGCTCCCGCGCGGGGATGGTCACGCTCTTGACCTCGCCCTGCGGCTCGGTTGCCCACCAGACCATTACGGTCACGGTGAAGCCGCCGACGGAACGAGTCCGGCCGCCAGGAACGCTGTAGGATGCTGCCATGTATCACCTCCTCTCGAAGGCTGGGTGAATGGATGTGGCTACGATTGCAGCAGCACACGGATTTCTCCAATTTTCTCGGAACTTGTGTTCCGAATGAACCAGCCGCTGGCGATGAGGCCATCGGATGTTCTGCCACTGAACAGCAGCGTGTTCTCCCCAGAGCTATCCGCCACTAGAGAGTTGAGTCGTGCAAGCACGATCTCGAACCGTTGTCCCGTTTCGGGATCTTGCAGTTTGACGTGCAGAGCCGTATCGGGATTGTCCGGATAGCCAATGAGCGAGAACAGCTTGAGCTCGAACTGGGGATTGTCGGTCGCGAGAATGTCGTAACCATCAATGTTCCGAAGTTCGGAGAAGCCGTCCACATGTGCTCCTTCCCTGGTAAGGTACCTCAGCGGAGTTGCCGAAGTGTTATTATTATAACAAAGAGTTGCAAAAAAATCAAATAAACTCAAGCTTAATCAACCGATTACCTCGGGGATTATAAAGCCGGCGCGCCGGCGCGAGGAGTGATTTCCAGATGGCTGGCTTCATCACCCAATTCCAATTCGTTGATATACAGCACGGCATCACGTTCGCTATCACCGGCTATACCGGCATGCACCACAAACCGGCCAATACTCTCGCGTAAGCGTGTGACTGCATAGGGCTCGACAAGTATACCGGTGACAGAACCATCAAGATTACCATACATGACGCTCAGAGCAGGCATAGTGGTACGCCGTGTCACGGCTTCGGCAAGCTCCTCAACGGAGGGGTAATTTAACAGAGGGTGTTCTGGGGCAGGCATACTTATAATAATAGCGTATCATTGACAAAATAACAATTCTGTGCTAGTATTCTTGATGTAAACCCTAAAACAAAAACATGGAAAATCAGCCACAAACTACCGAAGTA
>CAZJWS010000080.1:1053-5488 GCA_964549985.1 uncultured Candidatus Saccharibacteria bacterium
CAGCTTGCGCTCGAGCTGGAATATCCGCCAGTGCGTCCGATTGAGCAGATCAGCGGCAACCTGGCCGTGAAAGGCTTTTGGCCGGAAGTTGCCCAGCATATCGGTGAAGATTACGCCGATACCGCCAAGGATAACTTCCACGAACAGGGCCGTATGCGCGCCTCATGGCTGGGCCGCGCCCAGTTCAGACACTTCACCGGTGAGCGTAGGGGAGAGCTGATTACCCCTGCAGAATCAGTCTGGAAGTGGTACCGCTTGCTTGGGTCCCAGAACTCACTGCATGGCGGCTATGCTGATCTTACCCGGGCCGCAGCCGTGGTTGCATTGGACTTGACTCACGAAGAAGCCGCCGAAGACCACACCGTTGACTTTATTGTTAAGGCTAACCATGACAAAGAGTTTCCGCTTCAGCGGCCAGAGGCGGCGGTGCAATCCGTGCAGCTACTGGTAGATGCCGCCCGCGATCCAAAGCCAGGTGATCCAGCTGAACGCATTGGTATCTTAGAGACTGCCGCAAGGCTGAGTGGTCGAGTTAAAGCTGGTTTGCTCGAAAAAGCGGGGGAGTTAACCCGTGATGAGAAGCGTATCCTAAGTAGCGCCATTAAGTTTGAGGGCGAGGCCAAGATCGTGCGCATTGGTATGCTGCCTGATTCTCACTGGGAGGATAAACTGGTCGCCTACCACGAACGGACACTTAAGGACGCAACTCTGTCAGATGCAGAACGGGCGGTTCGGGCGCATAAAACCATAGAAGATTTGCGTGAAGATACACTACTGGCTGAGTGTCGTGAACAGGTACGGGAACTGCAGAACTTGCCAAAGCCCCTCTCGTTAGGTGATCTGGCCGAGCATTACTTTGTACACCTGCTGCGCTACACCGTGCTGAGTAAAAACGGCAAGGCGTTTGCCTATGCTGCAACCGACCGCCAGGATGCGCCAATTGACCGCCTGAAGGGCCGTGGTCTGCCACGCCTGGCCTTTGATGCCATGGTTACATATTATGAGCCCAATCGCACCCAGTACGTTCAGCTGAAAGCCCGTGCTCAGGTAGGCAGTGCAAAACAGGAAGGCTACCAAGAGGATATGGTGGTAATTAATCCATTCAAAGATTTGGATTTTAAGCCCGAGAACAGAAACCTGCGACTCCGTGAAGACCCGGAGAATGACCGCGCTATCAGTCACAACAACAAGCTGATGTTCGAAGATATTCATGAGGGTCTGAAGCAAATGGGCGGCGCTATGAATGAGCTGTTGGACGGTGTGTACTATAACGGTCCCGTTGATGTACTGGAACGCCACAAGGCTGCTGTAGATGATGCCCTGAAGCAGCATATACAGGGGTAGTATCTCTTTACATTTATAAAATTATATTGACAAAATAGATAAAATTTGCTATAATGTACTACAGTTCGCTTATGTTTAATAACAGAGGTGGATGAGTTTTTACAAGAAGAGGAAGTTTGAGCCCACAGATTATATTGGGTTCATGAAGATATAGAGTGTTATTTGGTAGCCCTTTGGCCCCCGTGGATGGGATTAGTGCGGTTTATACATAGACCGTAGCAATCCCACCCACCAACCCAAGGGAGACTGCCATGACCATCACCGACACCCACGTCCTGACCACCCGCGACGACGTCGTCAACCACCCGCTGTTCAACACGCTGAGCTGCCTGCTCGCCCCCACGTCCGTGGAGGCGCTCGTCGGCGGCCCCAGCAGCGATCCGTCCCGCCGGACGAACATCGAGGACGCCGTCACCGACTTCGGGCTGCTGCTCGCCGAGTACCCCGCCGCTGAGGCCGAGCTGCTCGACCCGTACGAGGACCCGACCTACCCGGTCGAGCTCGACGAGCAGTTCATCCTGTTCGAGGACCTCGACGACGAGCTCATCGCGGCCTAGGCCGGCGCCCTGGGCGGGAGAGAGTATCTGGCTAGCTTCGGCTGCTCGATATTGGGATTACCCACTTTGTCTCTCCCGCTCACAAGGGCACCTGCTCGCAAACACTCTATTTCTTTACTACCAACCCCTTAAACCACGCTCCTTCCTCTTCTTAATCTTCATGAGTCTTTGCATGAACAAACCTGACTGGGTTTGCTGATGGATATACTTATGATTGTGGTTAATGGTTGATAAAATCAACAAATTCTGGCAAAATATAAGGTAATGGAAGTAGTTATTAATGCCCGGCCAGATCAGACCGTGCCGCTTCAGGCAATTTTGGAGTGGATGGCAGAAGAGTCAGACACGATTATTGTAGAACAAAGCGAAGCCGAACGTATGCGCCAGTTGGCGTGGCAGCAAGGCTTGGATATTAGCCAGGATTTTGAAGCTAAAGCGCTGCTGATCAAGGGCAAGCGGGACATGCTGCATAGCCTGGGCGCTCGGCTGGTGAGTCTGGTTGAGCCGCTGGAACTACCCGATTAAGCATAAGCTTGACAAACTGCCTACAATTTGCTATAATGCCTTACGTAAACTTCTTTAGGCCTCTAAAGAGTCAAAAATAAAAAAAGGAACAAAACGATGAGCGAAGCTCCCCTGCAAGGAACAATCGATGAACTGCGAGCCGATGTAGCCTCGAGAGAAGACTCGGCTATTTTAGCTGAGTGGCAACGAGAACTGAATACTGAACGCGGTGAAGCACTGCGTGATATTGGTAAGGTCCCTACTGAGTTTGTGTTGCGTGATGGCGTGGCGATGCCCGCTGAGCAGCATCAGGCCGAGGTTGCCGAGCAGGGCACGGTTGAGTCTGGTCCTTATGACAACGGCCGCCGCGCCTAGTAGTTAATTAAGAGTAACAAAAAACACCCCTGTTCGGGGTGTTTTTTGTGTAGCAAAGACAAGGATAAAGGTTCAGGGGAGGGCTTGGTTTGTATGGTTCGGTGGTCGATAGGCGGAGCCCATCAAGCAGTGAACGGGAGACTTTCGTCTCTATAAACCAAGCCCGTGCCCCGGGGGAAGCGGTGGACAGCCTGCGGCTCTCCGATGCGTTCCCTCCGGGGCATGTCCATAGGCGGTGCCGTGGTCAGCGGTCCCAGCTGATGCGGTGCACCTCGCCGGGCACGGCGCGGGCCGTGAAGCGTTCGTCCTCGTGCGTCATGTCGAAGCACTGCGGGTAGTCGCGGCGTGCCGCGGAGGCGTTGAGGGTGCGCATGAAGCTCGACACGGCGGTGTCGATGTCGTCGCATGCGACCTCGAGCTTGAAGCCATCCGAGCACGGCATCACCCGGCGTACGCCCCGACGGGCCTGTTGCCTGACATGGTGAAGCCAGTCACGGGCTGCGGCGGTGTCGAAGCTGAGTCCCCGAGGACCGCTGACCGGAACGGTGGCGACCCCGCCGGACACGAATGGCCGGCCGACCGTGAAGACACCTGGCAGGTTCCTGATGTTCCACTCTGTTTGCATTGCCTTCCCCTTTGTGTAGGCGGATGCTGGACATTACCCTTGCGGGATGGCGAAATAATACGCTCCTTATGCCCAGTGTGCAAGCACAAGCATCAAGCAAACACAAAAAACACCCCTCATGAGGGGTGTTTTGTTATGCGAGCCGGCTGATTTAGCGTGAGCCGTGGCGCCGAGCCAGATCTTCCGCGATGACGGCCTCTGCCTGCTCGATGGCGGTGAGAGTGTCGCCTTCGATGATCATAAGATGTACATCGTTCAGTGCCTCGCCGCCAACGGTAAGCACGAAGGCGTCCTGACGGGCAGTGCCAAGCGGGTGCTTGTATTCGACTACCTCACCGCTGAGGCCTCTGAGCCGGTCAGAGGCCATGGCAGCGTGGTGGCCGCCACCTACAAAGTGAATCCGGCGCTTATCGGGGTCGCCGCTCATTGTTTCATGTAATTCTGTGGTTGGACGTAATTTACTCATATATCAATACAATAACATTAATTTTATGCATTGTAAACTAGTAGATTAAAAAAGTATATTCCGGCAGGTCGAAGAAGGGGTAATGTTAGAATATAGGTACACAATAGATAACCGGAGGGCCACACGTTGGATATTGACCCAAGCATTTTTAAAGCATATGACATACGAGGCCGGGTAGGCACTGAACTCACCGAAGAAGTCGCCGACCATATTGGTGAGGCGCTGGCTCACTGGCTGCCCGAGGAGGGGCCGATTGCAGTCGGACGTGATATGCGACCAGACAGTGAGGCGCTGGCTGCGGCGTTGATACAGGGTATAAGAATGCAGGGTAGGGACGTGATTGATATTGGTCAAGTTACCTCAGATGTAATTTACTTTGCCGTTGGGAGTAAGGGCCTGGCTGGTGGTGCTATGGTGACGGCCAGCCACAACCCCGGCGAATATAACGGTATTAAGCTGTGCCGCGAGGAGGCTAAGCCAATCGGCGAGGAGACTGGGCTGCTGGAAATCCGCGACCTGGCTATGGATGGCACGCTGGCTCCGGCGGCTACCCAGGGTGATTTG
>CAZJWS010000081.1:0-5325 GCA_964549985.1 uncultured Candidatus Saccharibacteria bacterium
CGAAGACCCCAAAAAAATCATCATTCCCAGCCTGAATGTTGATAGCTTTATCCAAAAAGTCAGCAGCGACCAGAACCAACAAATTGCCGTACCGAGCAACGTGCACATCGCTGGCTGGTTTACCGAAAGCGTGCAGCCGGGCCAAAAAGGACTGAGGATTATCGATGGCCACGTTGACGGCCGCCTGCAGCCGGACGCAGTGTTTAAAGCTTTGCCTGCTATCCAAGAAGACGCCGCAATTACTATAGAGTTTGGTGACGGCAGCAAAAAGACCTTTGTAGTAATGGATGTGACCAAAACCACGGTAGCCGGTGCAGCCAAGCATTTGTATTCGCAGAGCCCGCGGGTATCCAGCCAGCTCAATCTTATTACGTGTGCGGGTATGTATGATACGCAGAGCCGCAGCTATGACGAGCGGGTGATTGTTAGTGCGCGCTTACTTGAGCCGCTCTAAGACTCCGCGGTGTTTGACAATGTTTTTGTAGTCCCACTGGATGGCCTGTGATTTTTTGAGCCAGCGCTGCAAGGCTTTCGGGTCGATTTCGTTTACATTGTTATAAAAAACCGAGGCGTCCTTAAACTTGCCGCTGGCAGATGGTTTGAGGCCTGGCTCGTCAAAATCGGCGCCACTCCAAAACATCAGCCGGATACCTGGCTTTTGCTTGCTGTAGCCGACGATTGGATTACCATCCAGGAACCACACCGGATGGGCGTGCCAGATTTTGCTTTGGCTCTTTGGCAAGCCTTTGGTAATTGTCTCGGCCAAAAGTTCGCAGATGGCCTGGTCCCCCAGAGCTTGCTTTGTATTGTAGGCCAAGATATCTTTGTGCATATATCCATTGTACCGCTTTATGAGATACTTGAGACATCACATTCTAACCTGACAAGATGGGAAATTTACGTTGATACAACGTTTGGCCAAATTACTCTTGAGCTCGCTGCTACTATGGTTGGCACTTGATATTGTCGACTCCATATCAATTGAGCGTTTTGCCAGTATCATCCTGGTGGTGATCATTATTACGCTTGTATCCTGGGTATTACAGCCGTTGTTCGGGCTGCTTGTCAAGGTAACTGGCATTGCAGGCATATTGCTTTGTGGCTTGTTCGCATATGGCCTCATTGTCTATTTGGCGTTGTTGCTGACACCCGGTATAACGGTCACCAGTTTTTGGCCGGCGTTGCTGGTAGCCTGGCTGTTCGCGCTCTTGCTGACCATTGTGGACTGGGCATTTTTTGCCAGGGCAAATGATTTGCTGGTACAGGAAGCAATCAAAAATTCCGCTCGGCATCGTGGGCCAGAATCAGACAAGACCGGATTCGTGTTTGTGCAACTGGACGGCGTGTCTTACGAAGTGCTGGATATGCAACTGCGGGCTGGCAATTTGCCAAATATTGCCAAACTCATTAACAAGCATGATTACAAGCTGCGCCGCTGGACTACCCAGTTGCCCAGTACCACTCCAGCAAGCCAGGCTGGAATCTTGCACGGCAGCAATGCGGGGATTCCAGCCTTCCGTTGGTTTGATAAAACATCCAGAAAGCTGGTAGTGGCCAACCAATCGCATGGTGCCGCTTCTATAGAAAAACGTCTTAGTAATGGGCGGGGCTTACTGGTGGATGGTGGGGTGAGTATCGGTAATCTGTTTTCTGGTGATGCTACTACGAACATCATGGTAATGAGCCGCGTGGGCCAGCGTGGCCGCAGCCTTAGGGGTATGACCAAATACTCCAGTTATTTTTTGACACCCTACGGGTTTATGCGTTCGTTGGTCTTAAGCATCGGCGAAATCATCAAAGAAATTTACCAGGCCCGGCGGCAGGAACGGCTGGGCATCACGCCGCGTGTACACCGGCATCTGACGTATGCCGCGCTGCGCGCTGCCACCAACGTGCTGCTGCGTGATATCCAGACTACCATCGTTATCGGCCAGATGATGCGCGGCGTTAACAGCCTGTATGTGGATTATCTAGACTACGATGAGGTTGCTCATCACGCCGGTATTGCCCGGCCCGAGTCACTGCAATCTCTGATGGGTTTGGACGGAGTAGTAGGGATGTTATGGGCTGCCAAACCGCTGGCCCCGCGGCCATACGTGCTGGTGTTTGTATCCGACCACGGCCAGAGCCAGGGCCCGACATTCAAGCAACTGCACGGCGGCGAAGGCTTGGCCGAGTTAGTACAGCGCTTGTGCGGTGCGAGTGTAGAGTCGGCCGAGGTTGAATCGTCCATCAATGACTCCGATCCCGCTGTCCGTAGTCCGGACGCCGATATCGTAGTAACAGGCTCGGGGAACCTGGGCAACATTTGGTTCCGAAGCAGCAAGGAGCGACTGACCCGGCCGCGAATCAATAGGCGGTATCCGGGCCTCATTGAAGACCTTCTTAAAACAAAAGGCATTGGCCTATTAATCATCCAAGAAAGCCACAAAAAATACGTGGCGATGGGGCGGGGCGGAGAACTTGATCTAACATCTGGCAAGCTCACCGGCAAGGATCCGCTGCAGGCTTATGCAGGATTGACGCCAGCAGATTTATTAAAATTAACCCGCAACAACGGTGCACCGGATATCGCCATTATTTCTGCAGTCAAAGAACAGACGGGCGAGGTCTACGCATTTGAAGAATTAGTCGGTAATCACGGCGGCGCGGGCGGTTGGCAGCGCGATGCTATATTGCTACATCCAGGGCACCTGAAGGTGCCAAAAAAGGTATTACAGGCAGGCGAAATTCGAAATGCCGAAGTCATTTACCAGCTATTCATCGGCTGGCTTCAAGCTGCCGGTCAGCGTAAGCAATTGTAGTAAGGTAACGGGTTATTAGAGGGCACTCATCCACTCGCCTTTAGTATACAAAAAACGAACAAGCTGAAACATCGCGCCATAAGATAAGTTGACACAACGCCGAGTCTTTATTTATTATTCAACCAAATGGTTGAATATACTTCTGAACTCGATGCTATCTTTCAGGCTTTGTCAGACCCTGTGAGGCGTGAAGTTTTGGATATGCTGGCAGACAGCGACTACACGGTTGGCGAAATCGCCCTGCAGTTTGATATCAGCCTGGCAGCGGTGTCAAAGCACTTGCAGGTTATGGAACGCGCAGGGCTGATCACCAAGCAAAAAGACGGCCGGCAACGGATTGTTGGTCTTGCACCCTATTCGATCCAAAACGCAGAGCAATACTTGGAGCAGTACCGCAAAGCCTGCCAGGACAGGTTTGCATTAAACGAGGAGTAAATAGAATGGCAATTAAAACCCAGGCCAACGATGCCAGTATAGAAAAGTTTTTAAGTACGCTGGATGACAGCCAGCGCCGCGACAGCCAAGCACTTATTGAGATTATGCAAAATGTTTCCGGCCAGCCGCCGGTGATGTGGGGCTCAAGCATTATTGGCTTTGGCAGTTACCATTACAAATCAAAGTCGGGCCAGGAGGGCGACTGGATGAAGATTGGCTTCAGCCCGCGCAAAGGCAAATTATCGCTGTATATCACTGGTGACGCCTCGCAGTTTCAGACTGAGTTGAATGAAATCGGCAAGCACAAGATTGGCAAAGGCTGTATTTATCTGACCAGCCTGGAAGGGGCTGACATGGATAAACTCAAAGCTTTGATCAAACAAGCTTATCAACTACAGAACCCATACGAAGTGTCAAAATAACATTCAACCAAATGGTTGAATAAATTTCTGACACTTAGAGACACCCGCACCCTGACTTAGCCACCCTGGGTCAGGGCAAGTCAGAATGTGGGTGTCTCTGGTTACTCCCCGGGGTGCAGCCAGCGTTGCAACGCCGGCAGGTCTTTGACTACAAACTGGCGGTCTTGGAATGCTACGTACCCTTCGGCTTTGAGCTTTTGGAGTTCGCGGCTCACCGTTTCGCGCGACAGGCCGGCACGCGCGGCCAAGTCCTTTTCGGTGATATCCAATTTATAAGCAACCTGGTCGGTGGTGACGCCAAAACGCTGGGCTTCAATAGCCAGCTCATAGCCGGTACGGCTCTTGGCTGACCCCGAAGACAGTTGGGCAATGCGTCCCAGCAAAACATCAGTGCCACGGTATAATCGCCGCAGTAGATCCAGGGCAAGCGCGGGTTCTTGTTCAAGTAATTTTACTACTTCTGCAGCCGGAGCCAAACGGACTTCTATATCAGTATCGGCCTCAAAAATATACGGACTAGTGCCGCCGTTCAGCGCATAAGACATCGGAAAATAAGCGGGCGGCTGGAAGATTTGCAAGATGATTTCATCGCCCCGGTAGTTGACGTCATACATTTTGACGTGCCCGCTCACCAACAAATGTACTTTGTCTGGTGTGTCGCCATTCAGGATCAGCACCTGGCCTTTACGGAATTTGCGGAGCGGATAATCGGCAAAAAATGCTTCTAATTTGGCCGCTGACTCCTGGTTCATACTGGCACTATAACGGTTTGGCAGAGGTGCCGCAAGCTCGTATCACGTGCTTGTGTTGATTTCGATCACAGACCTTTCCCTGCGGCAAAGTCATACTGAGGCTGTCAAATAAACAAAGGATACAGTATGAGTATGCTGATTCATAACCGCAAAAAATTCCAGTGTTTCTAAAAGACAAAGATCATATAGGAGATTTCCTGCGAGCTAATAGTACAGGTGTGCTCTCAACGGCTTCGCGTGATGGTACGCCGCACGGCTCGGTAATTTACTACACGGTAGACGCCACGCTGAACGTACTGTTCCTGACCAAGCGTTTTACGCGCAAGAGCCAGAATCTGCGCCTTAATAATCGTACGGTGTTGACTGTGTACGATCCAGTCAGCCAGTCGGTTGCCGAAGTGCACGGCACGGCACACGAACTACCGGATGCAGAGTCGGTGAGCGAGGCGTTTCAGAACGCATTATATTCGTCGCTCCATACCGCGCACAATGCTATTCCGCCCCTCAACCGGCTCGATGCCGGCGAGTTTGTGGCTTACCGGCTGGAGCCGGATAAGATCAGCTTTGCCAATTTTAACCGCCGCGGTTCGGAAATGGCCGGCGGGGTGTATGAAGTCGTTCATAAGCATCAAGAGTAATGAGTGAGGTGAAGTTTTGGCAGGTGGCTAATAACTAAATATGTGAAGAGCATAAGCGTTATTAGTGCTATACTGAATCTCAAATGGAGGGGGGAACATTACTCTACGGCATCATTATGGCATTGTTGCCATATGCGGTGCTGGGTTTGATTGCTTATGGTATTGTCAAGCTTTTTGACAGGCCAGCCAAGAACGGACCGAATCTTCAGCAGCCCAAAGGCCAGGGTGTGGATGGTGGCGGCATCCTCGGCGAGCGCGTGCTGACGCCATCCGA
>CAZJWS010000082.1:0-5321 GCA_964549985.1 uncultured Candidatus Saccharibacteria bacterium
ACACAATCCAGCATATCGATGCCGTGTTCTACAGCATACCTAATATCTGGTGGATCACCTACCCCAAGCAAAAAGCGAGGGCGGCCAGAGTTATCATACAGGGGCGCTAGGAACTCGAGCACCTCATACATCTCTTCTTTGGTTTCGCCTACAGACAAGCCGCCAATAGCTATGCCGCCGACATCACTACTCTGCACAATCTCTAGGGATTTCTTCCGCAGCTCCAGATCAAGGCCGCCCTGGACAACACCAAACAAAATAGGCCGGTCTTCGGGCTTCATGTCATCTGTCAGGCGCTTGAACTCGGCGATGCAGCGCTCCAGCCAGCGGTGGGTGCGCTCAAATGCTTCCAGTGTTTTGCCCCGCTCCTTCTCATCAAGACCAGTCAGGTGGTCAAAGGCCACGATCATATCCGACCCCAGTTCCAGTTGAATCTGAATAGACTTCTCAGGTGTAATCATCCGCATCTCCCCTGTCACGGGATGCTTGAAGGTCACGCCTTCTTCGGTGATTTTGCGCAGTTTGCTGAGTGAAAACACCTGGAATCCACCAGAATCAGTCAAAATCGGTCCCTGCCACTTGCCGAAACCATGCACGCCGCCAAGTTTTTTCACCACCCGTTCTCCTGGCTGTAGGTGTAAATGATAGGTATTAGCCAGAACAATTCGCACCCCTGTTGAAGCCACCTGCTCAGTAGTAAGACTCTTGACTACACCCCTGGTGCCATCGGGCATAAAGGTCGGGGTTGGGATCTCACCGCGACGAGTATGGAGTACACCAACCCGGCTGCCATCGGGATTTTTGCTCACCTCTGTTAAGATTGTAGAATTTACGTTGTTCACAGGTGTTAAGTATAGCACAAACATTGACTTTTTACACTAAATATGTTACCATAAGCGTGTTAATCAGGAGTTTTGGGTGAGTAAATCTCAACCAACTATGCTTGATGACTTTAAGCTTTTCTATGAAGAATTGCTTACCATAAAGCCATCAAAGCAGCGGTTGCGCCGCCCCCGGGTAGCACAATCCGCAAATTAACGCCTAAGGCTTAGCCTTAGGAACAAGAGGTGGAAATGCAAAATCCCTGGATATATCCAGGGATTTTTCTTTGTGTTCTAAATACATAACAAAAAATCACAAAATTATTATCTGTAAAAGAAACGTTCTTACACAGGGGTGATTCTTGTGATTTGTTTATCCCCTGCTTTTTGTATACTTTTCCACTTGGTTTTTCATAAGCGTTATGACAATATGTAGTCATGGTTTGTATATATTGCGGACATGAAACCAAAGTCTATAATTCGCGTGAACGCGCCCGGAACCCGTCTGTCTGGCGGCGGCGGCAGTGCAAAACCTGCGTCGCACAATTCTCTACCATCGAGCAGCCCGATTTCAGCACCGCTTTGGCAATAGTAGAACGCAGCGAGGCGCTCTATCCATTCAACCGCGACCGCTTGTTCTTGAGCTTGTACCGGGCGCTCGGGCACCGACCCGATGCCCTGACGAGTGCAACTGAGCTGACTGAGACCGTGATTGGCAAGATCTTTAGAAGCCGCCAGCAGGTCGATGGTATTATCACCGCCCGGCTGGTAGCCACACATTCTTACGAAACCCTGAAGCGTTTTGACCCCCTAGCCGCTGGGAGCTACAAGGCCTACCATCAGGTGGCTCTGAAGGACAGCTAAGGTTAGAGATTGGAGTTAGTAGCAGAAATCTTTTTACCGTTCACCATTTTCCTTTTACCATACATTCACCATGATCCGTTTTCCATTCCACAAGCGCTGGTGAATGGTAAACTGATAACGCCTGGTAAACAGTGAACGGTAAAAGGTAAACGAGAACACTCTCTTTGGGCGTTTTTCTAATCTCTAACCTTTATTTCTTTACTGCTTTTTCTGTCACGACAAAATCATCCAGATACCGTTTGAACATGAGCCGGGTCTGCGAATTAATGGCTGCGAGTGTATTAAATAAGATTGTCGTGAACGGCAGCAGCAACCACTGCAGCACCATAAAGATATTACGGTGGCTCTTGTAGCGCTCAGGCCGCGGCGGCAAGAACTTTAAACTGAGCAGCAGGCTGATAAAGATACCGGTCAAAGCGATGGTCTGAATGGTACTTGCCAGGCGCGGCAATTGATTAGCAACAAAGTTCTCTGGCTGGATGACCACTGGGATCAGCGGTGCCACCAACAGCAAGAGCGAAGCGGTAGCCCATGAAACATGTCCCTCAAGCAAGCGCGCCAGCTTCATGACCAGATCTACCTTGGATACTTTACTTCCCTTACGGAACCCTGTTGTAGCGACATAAGCTACATCACTTGAGCCCCAGGCCCAACGTTGAATTTGCTTGAACTGCGCCTTAAAGGTACGTCGATATGTCTCGGCGAGCACCGCGTCCTGATAGATGGGCGTAAAGATCGGGTAGACCTCGTGACGACCATTGTAGCGAAAATAGGTACGCCAGAACTGGTGGCCGTCCTCTACAATAGTACGGACACTCCAGAAGTCAGTATCGATAAGCGCCGCCATACTCTGGGCGTGACTACTAAAGTTACGAAGCATATGCGGCCGCAAGCCGAGCACAATGTTCCAGAACGAGTTACCCGTGGCAATCACGCGCATCGGGGCGGGCGCGTCCCAGATGTTGTTGGTATAGATTGGTAGTGGCTGATAGGAAACATAACGCGGATTCTCGGTGCTACAAAAGGTATATGTCAGCGCCGATAGATAGTGATGGTGCGGACGGTTGTCGGTATCAAGGGTGGTGACCACCAGACGCTCAGGGTCGATATGCTTTTTCTCGATCCATTCCTTGAGCCAACGGCCGCTCTTGGTGATATTGCCGCCTTTGCCCTTGACCTCGCCCGGCAGCACCGTGTGCTTGACTGCCTCGGCATGGTAGAACTCTTTGCCATAGGTTTTTATCATATCCTGAGCAAGCTTCTCGATCTCTGGACCAGTTCGCTCCTCGTAGGCCACGATCAGAATGACCTTTTTCATATCGAACTTACTGGCCAGAATACTCTGGATAGTAGGCTCCAACACCTCTCGGGGCTCGTTATAGAGCGTTACAATCAGCGCGTGAAGCAGCTCGCTAGGCTTACAAAACAACGGATACTCACTAATACGCGCCACATTCTCTTTGTGCCACTTTGTGTATTTGGCATGCGGATGCGTTAGCTCGCCTGCCTCCAGATCATCCACCAGCAGGTTCCAGCTTAGCGATTGCTGGCGGTTGAGCATCCGGTAGCCCTGAATAGAGCGCATACTCATACCCAAACCTTTAAAGAACCAGGTTAATAGATAGGCGATGATAAAGATGGCAAAGAGCGTGGGGTTAATAAAGCTTAGCACAAACGGCATGAGCAAGATGGACCAGCTGATCGCACCTGGTACAATTTCCCAAAAACGATACCATTTGCCCCTGTCTTTTGCGAATGGAATTTCGATATTGGTCATTAGCGCAGCCCCAGCAATGCAAGACTGACGATAATGGTTAATAAGCTTAAGAGGCAGCTTACACCGAGTATCATGACGGCAACATGCTTGCGGACCACAAAAGCACGGAGACTAATAAAAACACAAAGCAAGAAGTTAAGCAGCAGGAAGAATACAAACCCAGCCATATCCAATGCCGAACCAATCTCGTATTCGCCAATACCCAAGTTGGCACGGTACTCAATGATATAGTTTGTAGTCGTGTTAGAATCAAGCCGGAAGAGGATAAGCAGCGCACCAACAACTACTAAGATGCTGTTAATAATCAGGAGCAACAAGATTGAACGGTTATGAAAATAACGGCTTGGAATTGTCATAGTGAATTCCTAGTATTATACCTGACTGAACTAAGTGAAGCGAATCAAACAATACCTTGCATTACACAGAAAAAGTATGGTGCGGCATTATTAACGAAGTTAGAATCTTACTCGTCGATGAGTCTTGGTCGACCAAAAATAAATAGTGGCTCATCTCGCGGGTGACCGGGCCTACAGAAATCTTCAGCCTCAGTACGATCCTCTTCAAGACCAAATTGATAAACTTCTCCAGATTGTCCAACAATTGCCCATGCCCAGCCGGGATTAGCCTCGAATCCTTGCCGCAGCTTTTCAAGTGCGAGGTCACGTACTCTCTCCATATCCGGCACGCTTCCTACTGTAGGCATTTCCATACAACCATTATCCGTCATGCGATTTCTAATGCAAGCATAAGCTTTGGTGCGGGTAGCGGGAGTCGAACCCGCGTCTCATCCTTGGGAAGGATACATAATAGCCGTTATACGATACCCGCTCGTCGAGGTGTGATAGTGAGGTTTCTGTGCTGCCGGCAAAATAAATTTGCCCAGCCAGCCCTAGAAACCTCACCAAGCCCTCTCCTCTCAAAATCCCAAACAGCGGAGGACCGCTTGGTTTGGTATTTTGGAAAGACCATGGAGAAAGCCTGAAGGCTTTCAAGTTTTTACATTTGGAGCCACCTTGGGGACTCGAACCCCAGACCCTCGGTTTACGATACCGATGCTCTAGCCAACTGAGCTAAGGTGGCGTTTCTTTTGACCATCACATTTTAACAGATACGAATAGTTGTATAAAATAGTCATTTTGAATTTGTTTTATTAATATATTGATTTTAAAATATGCTCATGAGTAATCTTGTTGGTGAGTTACGCGCAGGCGCTATCACGCGGCAGATACGCCCGTTCGTGCAAGCAGGCGAATCGATGCTGGATATCGGCTCTGGGAGCGGAATGGTCGCCGCGTCATTGGTTGATAAAGTCGGAGTAGATATTACCATGCTTGAGACATTTGACTACAACGCTACCCGGCTGCCGCTTACGATATACGATGGCAATACTATTCCTTTTGAGGACAAATCTTTCAGTACGAGCTCGCTTATATTCGTCCTGCACCATGCCAATAATTCTCCTCAGCTGCTGTCGGAAGCAGCCCGAGTAAGCCGGCACCAGGTCTTGGTCATGGAAGATTCGCCTGCAACCAACCTAGAGAAGCGAGTCTGGGAATGGGCGGATTATAAGATGAATCACGCCGTACACGAAGAAGTGGCAGTTGCCCACGAAACAAAAACTACCGATCAGTGGGAAGTGGACTTCAATGCCGCCGGACTTTATATACAGTGTATCCGCAAATTCCGCTCAGTCTTTACTACAGCACTGGCTTACCCGCACACACTGTATGCATTACGCCCCGAATAACATAAGGTTTGCTTTTTTACCTCTGTTCTGATAAGATATCCCAGTAATTTTAGGCATGCGCTCGTGGTGTAGAGGCCTAACATGCCTCCCTGTCACGGAGGAGATCGCCGGT
>CAZJWS010000083.1:0-976 GCA_964549985.1 uncultured Candidatus Saccharibacteria bacterium
GATGTATTATGGGGATGACCAGCGTCCGCACAGCATTAAGTCTACTGCGGGGTGTAGTGACCGCGAGGACTGGAATCCAGGTAAGTTTGGTAACTGTGCTAGCAAACCGCAAAATAGCAGTATGAGCCCTTTACCCCTGCCGTCCACAAGTGTATTTAGCTGGAGCCCTATCAGGTTCCCCATAGCCAACGTACGGCAGCAGTGGACTATGCAGATCTCACCAACCAAGATAAAAGTGTTTATTAACGGCGTCCTGATATGGGAAGGTCCAATGCCGGCAGACTACCGTAACGAGACCAAATATCACGTCTACTCCACACTGTTCAGCTACAACACCGGCAAGGGAGTCCCAGAGAGAAACACCACTACTATGCTACACTGGGACAACTTTGGCTTTACCGGCCCGGCCCCAACCACGGAGGTACATAACTACCTCGAAGGTGGTGTCAACGGCACCCAGCCTTATTTGGGTACCGGTACGATGGCTAACAAGATTCCGTCAAGCTTAACGCGCGCCACCAAAGTTAATATTCCGGACCAAATCGGCTCTCCGGTGCAAGCACGGCTAATGTTCACGCTATCGGGCTGGGGTAGCCACCTGTGGAGAGATACAGACAGCATAGTCATCAATAACAGGACGTATCCGACGCCGAATCCCGCTACCGAGCTTAATGGACCTGTACCGATATTTGGCGGCAACACGATTGTATCGCACTCGGGCTCTTACGGTTACTCAGTTATCCTCAATCCGGCCGATTTAAGAACCGGCATGAACGATATAAAGTTTAACCTGAACGGCAATGGCCACCTGATAAGCGACGTCCATATTGAGCTAGAGTACAGCAAAAACAACAAGCCCTCATACACCCAACCCAAGGATGTATTTGGCGCCGCTGCGTTTCTGGCTGCCATCCAGCCAGTCATGTCCAGTCACGATCACTACCTATTTATTGAGCAAGAGATGGGTCTCCCCAGT
>CAZJWS010000083.1:986-5307 GCA_964549985.1 uncultured Candidatus Saccharibacteria bacterium
CTCTCAAGGCTACTGACACAACCTCGCCGTATACCGGCAGCCTCAGTACCACCGGCATTACGCCGGGTAGCTACACAGTCTCTGCAGTGGCCTATGATGCGGCCGGCAACTCCATATCCGACTCACGCACTATCACCATCACTGCAGCACTAAAGACCGGTGATATAAATGGCGATGGCAGCGTGAATGCGGTTGATCTGTCTATCTTGCTGAGCCGATACGGCCAAACTGTCACTGCAAACCAGAATGGCGACCTCAATGGTGATGGCAGAGTAACCGCCGCTGACTTATCAGTCCTGCTCAGTAATTACGGCCGGTAAATCGTTAGGCCACCTTAGGAACAGGAATTGGTTACCCCTGTTATTTAAGCTTGACTTTGCTATAGATATATTGACAGATAATAAATCTTATGCTAAAATGTCTATATGAGAACAAGAGATGTTTTGACCCTTACTGCCGCGCTCACTGCTGGGACTCTTGCTGGATGCGGAGGAGAAGCCGGTGATGATACCGGCCCTGATATTGTGTATGATTCGACGCCCGCCATGGACGAAACCGGCCACCTCTGGGTAGACGACAAAAGTGGTGAACACTGCTATATAGATATGGACCATATTCTTGATGGAAGCAAAGTCAAAGACACTGTAAGTGGCAACACCGCTGACACCGCTTGTGACGAAGGCGCCAGAATACGCTCAGGCCAAGTACCAGGTAATTATAATGAGTATCTCGCACTTCTCAGAGGCAACTGGGATGAGTTTATGACCAATGTCGCGCAAACTATGGTGGACGGTCAGAATGAAAACATTACCAACGGCAGTGAACTACTCCAAGGAGATGATTTTGCCTGGGTTACCCGTATTGGCAATGTAGCTGTGGCCGGCGAGTCTGTAACTATTGATCTTTTCGGTACAGGAAGTCAATCTGGTGAATACGGCCCAGACAGCTGCTCAATTGATAATCTTGATCAGGTTAGAACTCTTGGTGAAGCGGTTTATGATGGCCGTGAGGCCTATGAGGTAGCCATCATCTTAGATCCCGGGTACGGTGCACAGTGCCGCAGCGGTGATGTTATCCTGGTGCCATCTTCCGATCCCGCACCAATACTACTTGCTTAAGTACCCTTAGGCTACCCGAGCGAGGACTTCCCTGCTGCCGCGGTGTGCTGATTTGACTGCAGCATGTACAGTTTCGCCATTCCAGTGAGTATAATCACCTACAAAGAACACCCTGTTACCAAATGGCCGGGCAAACAGTTTATATGCATTCTTGGGAGCACCAGGCAGTGCACAAGGGAATGCACTGTGACCCGTTAACGGGTCCTTAATCCGGTGCAGCAAGCGCCTGGTGTTTGGCGGAGGAAGCTCACCCGCCCTTAGGCCTAGCGCCCGCTCCAAGCCGTTCAAACTTAACTGTAAGGCATCATTCTCACTCATTGCGAGAAGCTCCCTGGCATTATTTCCAGCAATCCAGCCATAAACGTTCCCATCGTGCATCCAATACTCAGTTGGCTCTGGCAGAAGCGGCTCGCCCGATAATGACCTCGCTATACTTGGGATATTGCTTACATAATTAATACCGTCCGGAAATATTTGTTCATCAAATCTAAAGCCAACCTTGGCAGCCGTTGTTGAGCCCATTACTTTTTTTAGGTCACCGAAATACTTGGGGGGTTTCGGGGTGAATTTTACCGTGCCGTTCTGCAATACGGCCAGGGGCAAGGCGGATACCACCGCCTGAGCCCGCAAAAGCCTCTCTGAGCCCTGGTGCTCATACTCCACGCGAACCGTCTTGTCTGACCAGTCAATACGCTTCACCATTGCCCCATAGCAGATATCCAGCTCGTCAGCCATCGGCAAAAATATTCCTCTGTAGTCCACCGCATAGTCGAAGTCAGCATACAACTCCCCCAGTTGCCTCATCGACCTGGCGGCATAGCCTAGTTGGAATTTTGCACCGATTCTATCTGGTGGCTCACCATCATATCGCACATAACGGAGCCAGCCCGGTTCGTTACGGCCCGTTAGCCCAACGCGCCTACAGTAGTCCTCGACAGACTCTCGCTTTTTAGCCTTTGCAAGTTTTTTTATTTGCTCGGTTATATCAGGTAACTCATCTAACTCGGTAGGGCCGCCCCGCAAGGGTACAACCTCTACCCTGCTTCGAGCAGCCATTTTGTGCAAAATAGATCCACTCCCATGAATCTCGCCTGGCCCTTCTGCCATGTCATCAATAAATCGTATTCTGCCGCCAGGACCATCGCTTCCCTCAAGGCAAACTACATCAACCCCTTGCCTTGCGAGTTCGTGCGTAATTGTTATCCCCGCAGGCCCCGCACCTAAGACAGCTACTGTTGCACGATCCCTATACTCAGATGAGAGGCTAGACATTTGCTTTGGTGTTCTCTTTAATGGCATTATGCCCCCGATGCGGCTACCTTGTCCATATAAAAAAGCGGATTTGAGTCCGCTTTTTTATTTACCTGAAGTTTCTTTGCCGCAGTGTTTCTAGTAAAGGGCGGCTTCTTTGGGCATCTTGGAGCCCTCAAAAATAGCCAAAACCTCTTCGGCCTCAACCGTCTCCTTAGCAAGCAGTGCATCCTTCAACTCCTCGAGCTTATGCAAATTAGACTTGATAACACTGCGGGCGCGGCTGGCGGCCTCGGTGATCAGGCTTTCTACCTCGTCATCAATCAGTTTGGCGGTATCATCACTAAATTGCTTCTCGTGGACCATGCGCTCAATCATCATGCCTTCTTCTACATGGAAAACTTGGTTGCGCAGCTTGCCCTTGCCCATACCTTGGTTGATAACCATTTCGCGGGCCAGTTCGGCAGCCTTCTGCAGGTCGGAGCCGGCGCCGGTGGTCACAAAATCGCCGCCATACTTGACCTCTTCGGCAATACGGCCGCCCAACATACGTGCCAGGATGTCTTTGTACTCAACGATGCTGTGGTAACTCTTGTCCTCGGGCGGGATAAACCAGGTGACACCACCGGTACCGCCACGCGGAATAATTGTCACCTTGTGCACGGAGTCACTATCCGGCAGTACATGGCCAACAATTGCGTGGCCGGCTTCGTGATAGGCAGTCATTTCTTTCTCGTGTTCTGACATGATCTTGCTCTTCCGCTCAGGACCAATGGCAACTTTCTCGAAGGCGGCAGTCACATCAGCTTGGGTAATCTCTTTGCGGTTGTGGCGGGCTGTCAGAATAGCAGCCTCGTTGGCAATATTTTGCAGATCGGCACCGCTGCTACCAGCTGATTTGGCGGCCAAAGCATCCAGATCAACATTCTTGGCCAAAGGCTTTTTATTGAAGTGAATCTTTAGAATTGCCTCGCGGTCTTTGCGGTCCGGCAGACCGATGTTTACACGGCGGTCAAAGCGGCCGGGGCGTAGCAAGGCAGGGTCAAGCACATCGGCACGGTTAGTCGCTGCCAGCACAATCACATTGGCGCCCTGCTCGAAGCCATCCATCTCTACCAGAATCTGATTCAGGGTCTGCTCGCGCTCATCATGGCCGCCGCCCATACCGCTACCGCGCTTGCGGCCCACCGCGTCAATTTCGTCGACAAAGATAATACACGGGGCGTTTTTCTTCGCCTTGGCAAACAAGTCACGCACACGGCTAGCACCCACGCCCACAAACATTTCGACAAACTCCGAACCAGAGATACTAAAGAACGGTGCATTGGCCTCGCCGGCCACTGCACGGGCGAGCATGGTCTTACCGGTACCGGGCGGACCAACCAGTAGCACGCCTTTTGGAATTTTGGCACCAAGTTCTTCGAACTTCTTCGGGTACTTCAGGAACTCGACTACTTCGGCCAGGTCTTGCTTGGCTTCGTCTGATCCGGCAATATCCTTAAATGTCACCTTGTCCTTTTCGTTACCATACAGGCGGGCCCGGCTCTTGCCAAAGCTCATGGCCTGATTCCCCTGCCCTTGGGCGCTCCTGAGCATAAAGAACAAGATAAAACCAATCAGCAGCACTGGTAACAGGGCAATCGCAAGCTGCGCCAACAGACCGCCGCCCTCGGACGGAGTCTCAAACTGAACGACAACTTTGCTCTTATCTATGCCGTCATCCGCAAGTGTAGCATTAGGATCGCGCTGCGATTTGAGGGTCGGGTCTTCTTTGTCCTTCTCGGTAATAAGCACTTCTGAGCCAGAAATAGTCAGCTTCTCATACTTGCCTTCATTGGCGTCGTTTACAACTTGGCTATAAGGAATTTCCTCAAGCTTGCTCGGTTGATTGTAGGCCGCATAGACAATTGCACCAACGAGTATAATAAGGGCTACAAAGCCAATATTCTTAA
>CAZJWS010000084.1:0-5193 GCA_964549985.1 uncultured Candidatus Saccharibacteria bacterium
ATCATGGCCGAAACCTGCAAGATCATGGTCGACTGGAAAGCTTATTACATGGCTGCCGTCGAAGCGATTCCGGAGATGCACGAAGTTGTCCGCTGGGCTGCAGATAATTACAAGGTCGGCCTGCTCAGCAATATCATGCCAAATCATATTGGCGATATGATCCAATCCGGTCTGATCCCCAGTGTCCAGTACGATGCCATTATTGATTCCTCCCAGGTGGGCGCTATCAAGCCCGAGGCTCAGATTTTCCAGATTGCCCAGGAGCGCGCCGGCGTACCGGCTGAAGAAATTTTGTTAATTGATGACTCCCGTCCCAACGTGATGGCCGCTGGCCAACAGGGGTGGAAGGTTATGTGGTTCGACGATTACCGTCCAGACGAATCCGTCGCTCGTGTCCGCCAGTCGCTTGAGCTTGCCTCTGACGAGCCTGAGCCCGTTCCTGCACCTCGGCCGGGCGGGACTTTTGTAGCTTCGGATATACAAAGAGTTGTTATTTAAGCAACGCCTGTTGCTATAAAGTTACAGATTGAATCTCTTAAAAAGTTTTCACGTGAAAACTTTTTTGTTCAGTTGGATAATGAACCCAATCACATATCTCCTTCAGACGAAGAAGCAAGTCGTAGACGTTCCTTAGACAAGGAACCGAGTCCCTTCTTTTTTGAGTCAGCAAAAAAGAAGGCAAAAAACTGACCAGGCGTCCTAAAAACATGACTTGCCGCTGACCACACTAGCTAATCGGTTGCTGTGGAGCCCTCACTTGAACATGCCCCCAGCATGTTCAAATCATGAGGGTAAGTCCTCGCAAACGGCGACTATCCAGCGTGGTCAGCGGACAAATCAGTTTTCAGAACAAGCCTGGGGGACCAAAGCAGATGCCAGCTGACGCTGGCGATATTTATAACTCGCCGCAGGAGACAAACTTCGGGTTCCAGATTCTAACTTCTGGATTCCAATACTTGTCTACTCTGGTGAGTTGGCCGGGACAGATCAAAGTACGCTTGCGCGTGGTCTTTGACCTGCCCGGCCGGGGTGGGTAAGTTCTCTGTCAGCCGGAGGCTGACCTAGGTATCGAACCGCGCCGTCAGGCGGGGACGAGGTGGCGGCGCCAGTGCTTGCCGACGCCCTTGCGGGTGGGCTTGCGCTTGCGCGGCGTGGTGCCGTCCTGGTCGGTGTTGGCCTTGTCGGTCGGGGTGGTCACCTGGCGGCGCCCCTTCATCGGCCGGTCGGCCCAGTCGGGTCGGGCGCTGCCGTCCAGCGTCTTGGGCAGGCCCTCGGGGGTCTGCTTGCGGGCGCGGATGGCGGCGTTGCCGGCCAGGACCGCCTTGCGAGCGACGCTGACGTCCTTGGACGTGAGCGCGGCGATGAGCGCCTCGGGCGGTTCATGCCCCACTTCTCGAGTGCGTCCGCCATGCGGGAGCCGATCTGCGGGAAGACGGACACGTCGGACGGGAGGGCGAAGAGCGTGGGCTCCTCGGGGATCTCGACGGTCCAGCGGGTGATGATGGTGGTCATGTCGGGTGAACCTCCTGGTTCGGGCTGGGTAGTTGCGGGTGGAAGGGGTGGTCAGGACTCGGATACGACGGGCTCGTCGGCATCCTCTTCGTTGTCGAACAGGTCGTTGACGTCGCACTGCAGCGAGTCGAGCTTCTGCTCGATGCGCATGAGCGCGAGAAGCACGATTGCTCCGACGAATCCGACCGCGACGAGCACCGAGCTGATGCCGTACATCAGGCGGTTGTTTGCCGCGTCCCCGGTTCCGGCCACGAAGGTGACGAGATACTTGAACACTCCGCTGCCCATGGTGAGCACACAAATTGCGATTGCAACTTGGTAGAACAGATTGTTATCGCTCTCGTCTTCGTTGGCCGTCTCGTCGGTGTTCGATTCCTGAATGTCGGTCTCGTTGGTCATTGTAACCTCTAGGTTTGGATCTTTCGATCTATTGTTTTGGACACGCAAGGCACGCATGTCATGCATTAGGTGCCCAAAACAACTCCAGCAACACCCCATACCCATAACGGGGATAGGTTTGTACAGAGAACTTGTTAAATTGCGGTGTTAAGCAATGAGCCCAACACGGCATACATAATAGCATAAGCTTGTAAAAAAGTCAACCCAGCTGTATTGCATACGGCCGGGTCAATATGCTTGCACAATATATCAACCCACAACATACAACTGGCCACGATCTCTGCATCACCTTAGCGAGGACTGGCTATGCTAGTCACTAGAAAGGTGGTGCAGAGATCGTATTGTCTGTTCTGGGCTGATTGGGAGGGGGCGGTGATGAGCATTCGCTCGAATCTGTGCGCCCCTCCCATGGTCAGCTCTTGTTTCTACTGTTTCCTACGCTCCTCGCGTCGCTTGCGGTCCTCGCGCCATCTGGCACGCAGCCAGTAGTAGCCACCCACGAGCAGGATGCCCACCATCAGGTACGACACGAGTGTTGCCTGCCGGTTGATGTAGTTCAGGATCCCCTGCAGCATCAGCAGTAGTACGGCGATGAGTCCCAGGTACAACAGCCACGGACGCTTCATGAGTGTGCCCACTCAATCAACAGGCTGCGGGCAAAGCGCAACAGATTGTGGCGCTTCACGCAGACCAGGACACACAGACCGGCAAAGCCCGCATAGACCGTGATATACAACCAGAACAGGGTGAACAGGAGCAGGTCGCCCGAAGCCCAGCCGCAGGTCAGGTAGGCCGCGATCGCCAGTAGCGTGCTTTGCCACCGCTTCATCGCACCGTCACGCAGAACCGGTTGCAGTACGGCAACAGCTTGATTGCCAGCGTGCGCTCGGTCAGCAAGGGGTTGAGGCGGCCATCCTGCCAGTGCTTGCCGCCTGGCAGCCACAGCGAATACCAGTCCACCAGGGCTCGCAGGGTACTGCGGTCCAGGACGGGCCTGCCGTGCATGTCGGTCTCGGCGGCAAGCCTGTGCAGCCTGCGGTCGAGCTTGGACGGGGCGCTGGTTGGGAAGTTGCCCAGTGACAGCACCCGAACGGGCTTGGCCAGCTCCGTCGCGAGCGACACCGGGTCTCCGGGGCGCTGGGGTAGCGAAGCGAACCAGTCGTAGGTGTTGCCTGCACTCGGGTCGCCGAAGGGCTGTGCGTGCGTCCAGATGTTCAGCGCCAGCGGTGTGTAGTTGAGCATGCGCTCATCGGTCGGGTCGGTCATGGTCATGAGATTTCCTCTTTCAGGGGGACGGTGGGTGTGTCCTCTTCGCGGGCTGCCAGGGCCAGTCCTTCGGTGATGATCACCGAGGCAGCGATGGCAGCCACAAGTGCGCACAGCAGGATTGCCAGTGCGACCGAGTCAGCAAGGTCGAGGATACGCAAGATTGCGTCCCCCGCGCGCTGTAGTGTCATGGTGGTTTCCTTCGGTTGGTGATTGGAAGCCTGGGCTCATGCCCATAGGGCGCAAACTTCCAATCACCAAAGA
Source organism: uncultured Candidatus Saccharibacteria bacterium (assembly GCA_964549985.1). Classification (GTDB taxonomy): domain Bacteria; phylum Patescibacteriota; class Saccharimonadia; order Saccharimonadales; family JACDBH01; genus CAZJWS01. The sequence continues at coordinate 3,442 of CAZJWS010000084.1, forward strand.
AAACAGTAAAACAGAGCTGTTAAATAACGCACCGCGACCAAGCCGCAATGTTGGTGTTATTTTAGCAATAATTCATAAGATATGTCAATCTTATGCGGCTTGAGGATATTCTAATTAACCAAGATGTCAAAGCCAATCGCCAATGCCAAAATACCCGCGCCCACTCGCACCGCTTTGCGGGTAAAGCTGTCTTTTGACTCGGGATTCTGTTCTTTACTCATCTGCTATGAGCTCCTGTACACTGCTCGAAAAGCGCTCTATCTCTGCATTGATGGCATTCAGGCGCTGTTCGGAATCGGCTAATTGCTGCTTGGTCTCGTCCACCAGCTTCCTGGGGGCGTTTTTGACGTAAGACTCGTTGCCCAGGCGACCCTTGAGGCGCTCTACCGAGAGGGCTTCGGCAGTTTGTTGCTCCTCCAGCTTGGTGATGTAACGGGTAGCAGTCTCGTGGTCGACATCCAGCCAGCAGTTCTCGGTGGTCTGGGTCAGATGCAAACCATGTCCAGATTGAACTTCGGATGCGCCCAGTATGCGCGCCAGCTGGGCAATCAGCTTGCCATGCGCTTTGAGCAACGCAGAGTTCGTGTAGTACAAAGTAACCTTAGATACGCCCAAAGACCGCGTTATGGCCCGAATCTCGCTCACAAGGCCCCGTATGGCCTCAAAAGTAGCACTTTCGTCTGCCCCACCCCGCTTTGGCTCGGGCCAACGGCTGGTTACAAGCAAAGTGTCCTTTTCCCACTTCAGGGTCTGCCAGATGGTTTCGGTGACAAACGGTGCAAACGGATGGGCCAGCTTCAAGAGTGTTTCCAGTCCATAGGCCAGGACGCCGTGGTTCGGCTTGCCCTTGCTGGCTTCGATGTACCAGTCGGCAAAGTCATCCCACACGGTGTGGTACAGCGTGTCATATGCCTCGGAGAACCGGTAGGCATCCAGATCGGCAGCGATCTTTTCGGTAGCCGTAGCGAGTTTGCCCAAAATCCAGTGGTCTGCAGCACTCTCTGGGGTTGGACGGTGGCGCTTATCAAAATTATCGCCGATGATATCCTCCACAAACCGGGCAATGTTCCACAGCTTGTTACAGAAGTTGCGGCCGGCATCTACCTTGCTCGGGGCAAACGCAGCGCTTAAGCCTGCCGAGCGGCCGGCAATCATGCCCATGCGCAGCGCATCCGAGCCGTGGCTTTGCAGGTACGGAATGGGATCAACCACATTGCCAAGCGACTTGCTCATCTTGCGGCCGTCCTCGGAGCGGACCATGCCGTGCAGATACACGTCCTTGAATGGTACCTGTCCAGTGACGTAGAGGCCAAGCACAATCATGCGCGCCACCCACTGGTACAGGATGTCTATACCCGTCTCCATGAGGGTATTGGGGTAATACTGCTTAAAATCTTCGCTGTCCGGGTACCCAAGGGTAATAAACGGCCACTGGCCGGAGCTGAACCAGGTGTCAAACACGTCGGGGTCGCGGCGGTACGTCTTGCCATCAAGCTCTAAGGTTTCGGATGCAACCCGCTCGTCAAAGATCCAGTCATCCGGGTCATTGATGTTCTGGAACGCCGGGATTGGAATCCCCCAGGCGATTTGCCGTGAAATATTCCAGTCCTTCACTCCTTCCAGGTAAGTCACCACCTGGTCGCGCTTAGCGGCTGGGTAGAAGGTAATCTTGTCTGCCTTGAGCGCCTCGATAGCTGGCTTGGCCAGCTTCTGCATATCAATAAACCACTGGTCCATGAGCATTGGCTCAAT
>CAZJWS010000085.1:0-5161 GCA_964549985.1 uncultured Candidatus Saccharibacteria bacterium
CGATAGCAATGTTATTATTGCCTGTCTGGTTGTAGACCATAGCGTTATCGCCAAGTGCTATGTTGCGCGAACCGGAAATATTGTTCAGGAGCGCCACGTTGCCGATACCGATATTGTAATCACCTTCGTTGTTGAAGAGTGACCCTTCACCAAGCCCGATATTGCCGTTGCCGCCATCGGCACTCTGCATCACATTTTGGCCGAGGGCTATGTTGCCGGTGCCGGTGGTGTTGTACAGCAAAGCTTGGTCACCAATACCAATATTGTTACTGCCAGAGGAATTATCCCGGAGTGCCAAGTAGCCAAAGGCTACATTGTTAACACCCGTTACATTGTTCGCAAAAGCACCATTGCTGTTAGTGAACAGGTTACCGTCTCCGTCAAGTGTAATTGGTGATGAACCACCACCAGCGCCGATACAGTCCACCCAGGTGCCGTTTTGGTAGCAGCGGAATTTGCCGGCGTCACTATTGTAGTACATACCGCCGTTGATGCCAGTTGGATCACCAGAATCAGTTTTGGTATCCAGCACAAGCAATGAGCCGACTGTGTCTACTGTACCGACTGCTATGCCCTCTGAGGCAATCAGATTGCCAATGACTGAAATGCCCTGGCCAAAGCTTGCCATACCCTGTACTTCCAGTGCACCGACCGCCCGGATATTGCCTGCGGTAATCGAACCGCCGCTTGAGCCACTCCAGCCCGTGCCGCCTTCGGCCAGATTACCCCCTTGGATACCCACCAGGTCAAGGTTGCCGCCCAGACTCACCCTGCCACCTAAGCGTGAGTAAATTACGCTGGTCGTGTAGCCACCGCCGCCGCCTGTCGTGTCACCCGATATGACGTAGGCATAGCCGTTCACCACCACGGTAGCGTGCGAGTTCCGAGTGCTTGGCAGAGGAACAGCCGCCGTTACCCAGCTACCGAGTGTGCCGTCAGCATTGATTTTGGCGTAGTAGTTATCATCTTGAGCATCAGAGTTAGAAACAGCGGCACCACCAAAGACATAGAGATAGCCGTTCGAAACACCAACGCCGAGCGTCATACGCTCGTCAGGCAAGCTGGTTAGTGAGCTCCAGGTGCCAAGCGTACCATCGGCGTTGGTCTTGGCGTAGTAGACATCGTCCTGAGCATTGCCGCCCCAGGTTGCATCACTACCACCAATGACGTACAGATAGCCGTTCGCCCGTGCCACTCCGTGGTAGGACCGGCCTGCTGGCAAAGTTGAGGTGCTTGACCAAGCACTCAGTGATCCGTTGGGGTTGATCTTGGCGTAGTAAGACGTATTTTGGGCCGAACTGCCGTTGTAGCCGCCGATTACATACACGTAGCCATTAGCCTCGGTCATTGTAGAAGCCATCAGAGTAGCCGGCAGATCAGGAGCCTGCTGCCAGCTACCTAGAGATCCATCGGCGTTAACCCGTGCATAGTACACATCGTTGGAAACACCACCCAATTCGCCCGTTATGTAGAGGTAGCCATTGGCGTATGCCCCTGTCATAGCAGAGCCCGCTATTGGCAAAGAGGTCGTTGCTGTCCAAGTACCCAGGCTTCCATCGGCGTTAATCTTGGCATACTCAACTTCACTCTCCAGCGAAGATCCGCTCCAACCGCCAAAGTGGTACATGTAGCCGTTTGCAGCCACCGCACCCGGTGAGCCAACCGCCGTAGTGATGGTGCTTGTGGATGTCCAGGCACTCAACTCACCAGAGTTATTACCAAGCAGTGACATATTCCCAGGACCTGTCGTATCAACGGTAAACAGGTCCTCATTAGCAGAGTTCTGAATCTTGAAGGCGCTGGTGGAATCACTGGCGTTTTTGAAGGTCGCCTGGCCAGTGCTGGAAAGGGTCTGAACTACGGTGTTGTTAGTTTCAAAGCTCAGCGAATTAGCGTTGTTAGTACCGATGACCACCGCACCATTCTGTCCGCCATTGACGATGTCGCCGGTGCCGCCAGCTGCGCCAATACAGTCAACCCAGGTACCGTTTTCGTAACAACGGAATTTGCCAGCATCTGCGTTGTAGTACATGCCGCCGTTGGCACCCAAGGGGTCACCCGCGTTAATTTTAGTATCCAGCACAAGGAGTGTGCCGGTTGTATCTGAGGTACCTACGGTAAGCTGACCACCCACCGACAGAGCACCACCAGCATCAATATCACCAGTGATAGCAATGTTGCCAGTTTGAGCCACACTTGGGCTAAGCTGCACAAAGTCTTCTGCATCCAGGCCATCAAGCTGGTCGGAGTTGAAGGCGTAGGGGCTGGCGGTCAGCTGGATACGCGGTGTCATTTCGCCGTCGGGGTCGGAGTTAAAGGTAATGCCCAAGAAAATATTATCGGTGCCGAAGTCTACCGAGCCCGGCAAAGCGGTCGAACTACCCAGATTGTGCTGGAAGATACCGTCTGTCACATCCAGATTGACCGTTTCGGTCCAAGTAGCTGAGCCACCTGAAGCCACGGTGTACATCCGGAAGACAAACTGATAGGTGCCATCGGCCACGTTCAGCCCTTGGTCGTCGGTCATTTTACCCTGGAAGTTGATGGTTTTGTTGATGCCGGGAGCGGCTTCAGTATACATTGTTTTTTTGACAACAATAGTAAGAGGTACTGCCAAAATTACGGCGAGTACTGCAAGAAGAATATATTGACGTACGCCAATCCTACCCAAAGCGAGACTTCCCTATGCAAGTTACTACTTACGCTTATTGTAGTAGAAACTACGAACAAAACACAAGCTTTTTATATCTTTAGAACCCCTTTCATATCTCAAGTCTGTTAAGCACAAGCTGTTCTGGTGGGTGCGATCTGTCTTGTTCTTGTGACAAAGCGTATTTTGCAGATACGGTGCGAAACAAAACAGGCAGAGCGTGCCACCAGAACAGCTTGTGGCTGGAGTGGAGGTATGAAAGGGGTTCTTACCGGCCTCTGGAGACAGGCCGACGGCGATAGTGAATATACAAAATAAGTACAATTACCAAACTGCTTGTGATTATGAGTCCGAGTAGTAGTTTGCCCATATACCAATGATATTCAACCGTTTGGTTGAATATCTCCTGGCTATCCCATCGCCAATTTACCACCGTCTTGTAGCGACCCGGCAACCAGGGCTGTTTGTCCAACTTAATGGCCGATGTAAATTGACGAAAACTCTCCGGCAACACAAAACTCGACTCCGGGTTGATAGTTGTGCGCGACATCAAGGAACCAGTTGGACTATAGAGCTCCACCGTACCGCGCGGGACAACATGTGTGTTGCCGGAATTTTTAAACCGTAATACGGCTGATTTTGGCAGTGCAAACCATGAACTGTTCGCTTTTATGCTGTCTAATTCTAGTTGTAATGTTTCACCGCCGGTTTTCTTTAGCAGTACTAAGGTACTGGCAGCCGGCAGCACCGCCACATTATCCTGATTAGCCTGAACCTCCTCGGCAGCGGTGACAATAACGGCGCCGTAATGCCCACCGGGTCCAAGCGACTCTTTGTTATCTATGGTTACTCTAACCTCTTGGGATTGGCCAGGCTCCAGGGTAAGGCGGTCTTTCTCTAACACCATCCACTGCTTGAGCCCATAGACGGTTGTTTCCTGCTCGGTACGACCGAGGAAGGCAATACCGCCTGATTCATCCAGAGCGCCAAAGTCCATAGTAGACAAGTGTAGATCAGTGGTTTTGTCAGTAGTATTAAACAGGCGCATGGCAAAACTGGTACTGGCTTGATCCGGTGCCAGCGTTACCTCCTGCAGGGCCGGCGACAGACCAATGCCTTTTGTCTGAGCGTTCACCTGCACCGGCAAAGCTAACGTCAGTACAAACAGCGCTAAGCCAACGCCCCACCTACGCTTCATGACCACCTTCTGGTTTTGTTGCCGGTTTAGCCTTACGTTTGCGCGGCAACTTTTTGCCAAAGCCAAACACTTTTTTCAAAATCGCATATACACCGGCTAGTACGACTGCCGCGATAAGCAGCGCTACACCAATAATCCGCCACGGAATCACCCAGAAAGTAAGCGCCGCTTCGATAGGCACATCCTTTTGACCATCGTCGTAGACAATCAGCGCAGTGGCCTTGTACTTGCCAAACCGCAGCTTGCCAGCGTCGGCCAGGTTCCATTTGAGTGTACGCTTGGGGGTACCGTCGTCATTCTTGACCATTTTGCCATCCTCTTCGACTTCTTCGTAGCGCGGAAAGCCGTCGCTCCAGCTGGCCGAAAATATACGAGTAGAGTTGGGTAACGTGTTGCCCCGGGATTGATTTATATCCAGCACGGCGAGCTGCTGGTCGCCTTTGGTGATAAAAATACTGCCCGAGGGAATCAGGTGAATATTACCCGAGTTTTTAAGTGTTACGGTGAACTCAGCAGGCAAAAACTCGTAGACTGATTTGGCCGAGTTAAACTCCAGCATCTCCACCTTGCGCAGTGCGTTGGGCGAACGCACCTCAAGCAGCACCAGGATAGCCGTACCGCCGTGTAATGCCGCACCCTCTTCAGCTTGGGCATCAGCTGCCCGCTGGAAAGTGACTGCATAATAATAGCCAAGCGCACCCTCTGGCGGCACCTTGATGGTCATAGTAATGGTGTGCCAGACATTGGGCTCGGCCGTAAAGACATCCTCCGAGAAACTCACCCAATCAAAGTAGTCATCGCCCGCTTCGCGGTCGGCCAGACGCGGCTGACCTGTATTATCATTGGCGCCAAACTTGAGTAGGCCTACCTGCAGGCGCTCGGTCTGGGTGCCGCTGTTTTTGATACGAAGATCCGTGGTCACGGTGGAGCCCGGATCGGTTGCCAGGTTTATCGGCAACGGACTAGTCGTCAGGTTGAGGCTGCCATCGCCCTGCTGAGCACCCGCAGGCATAACCAACAAGCCGCCCACCAATACCAACAGGCTCAGGAAAATAGAGACCAAACCCCTCTTATTCATCAACGCTTATTATAGCAATATATTTCCTTAAACCCTCCTTGGTTATGTATGTGTTATGCTTGAGCTTATGAGCAAAAAAGCAAAAATGATTATTGGTACTATTCTGTGCTTACTGGCCGCAGCCTCCGCACTGTGGGGTTTTAGCTTAACCTATCTAAACTGCTGGTTTGAGGCTAGCTGCGCTATTGACGAGCGCGGCTACTGGCCCGATATATTCCTGTTTGTCATTCCGATT
>CAZJWS010000086.1:0-5048 GCA_964549985.1 uncultured Candidatus Saccharibacteria bacterium
GAGTTTTTCATCAAGTCCTTGAGCTCTCTTTCGTTCGGAAGCAACTTCATTGCGCTTCTGAACGACTTCATTGTACTGCGCCACTAGTGATTCTAATTCGCTAACGTCGGCATTGAAGTTATTTACCTTACGGTTATATGGGGCAACCTGCTCGTTATACGCCTGGATCTGACCACTGCTGCGTAGTGATGACATTTGACTGCGTTGACTCTGCAAGTCAGCCGACTGTTGGGCTAGGCTTGACTGCAGGTTGTCTATTTTTTGCTTGAGGCTGGCTAGCTGATGATCATGCTCGCGGATTTGATTACGCCGTTCGATAAAGGCTTGCTCGTACTGCTCCGAAAACTGTACCACCAGGATGCGGTTTCTGAAGTAGCGAGCGTAGTAATTTTCAAGCTCTTCCGGCAAACTGCGGACTTCGGTAGCCAGAATACTGTGGAGCTCATTGGGTACCACGCTGGCGTCCTGCTCTCGATAGAGCTCAACCGTCTGACGAACACGTTGGTCGGTGATGGCTTCGTATGCTGCCGCAGTGATGGCATCAACCTTTTTGCGCTCACTGGTGCTTAGGCGTTCATAGGCGGCGTGCAACAGTTCATGCGCTGCCGTAACTTGTTCTACGCCAGCCAGCCGTTCATCAGTCACATCAAGCAGAAAAATTCCGCGGTTACTTACATAGCAGCCAAGCACAATGGTGTGCTCGTCATTGCGGCAATAGTCGTTAAAAGCAGTCTTGTCAGCTAAAAGCGGATGTTGGATATAGAAGAGCCGGCGGGCATTATCCCGTAGACCAGTCTCGTCAGCCAATTCGATAATCTCGGCCGAGGGCGTATACCCGCGCAGCCGCGACCAGTCTAAAATATCCTGGCGGAAGACAATAAGCCCACCGACCAGCAGCAGCGCAAGCGCCAGCGTGCCTACGCCGAAGATTCGCCAGAAGTTAGTACTTGATCTTGGTTCCATACAACTGTCTTTATAGTACGCTGGTCAATGGACTTTGACGAGGGTCAGGATTACTTGGCAACCGGGTTTTCGTGTTCGACCTTAAAAGTCAGACCCTTCTTGTCTGCACCTACCTGCAACACATCGCCTTTCTGATACTCTTCATCGAGCAAGCCATTAGCAATATGATCTTCTATTTCATCTTGAATGAGGCGGCGCATCGGACGTACACCGTTTTTGGCATCATAACCTTCCTCCAGCATACGATGCTTAGCCGCAGTAGAAGCCTGCAGGCCAATCCCATGCTTGACCAGGCGGCTGCGCAGCTCATCCAGCTGCAGATCCATGATAGCCAGAGCATCCTTGCGCGTCAGCGCCCGGAAAACAATGGTCTTATCAATACGGTTCAGCAGCTCTGGCTTGAGCAGTTTCTTGAGCTCTTCAAGTACTTTATGCTTGTTTTCGGTGTGAAGCTCGTCCAGGTCATCCATGTCTTTTTTGCCGGCGGCGCTAAAGCCAAAGCTGGCTTCTTTTTGCAGCTTATCGGCACCAATATTTGACGTCATGATGACAATGGTGTTGGTAAAATCAATGGCCCGGCCTTTCGCGTCACTCAAACGGCCGTCTTCAAGCAGCTGCAAAAGCATATTGAAGACATCCGGGTGAGCTTTTTCTATCTCATCAAACAGCACCACACTGTATGGCTGCCGGCGGATCTTGTCGGTTAACTGGCCGCCATCATCATAGCCAACATAGCCAGCCGGTGCACCCACCAAACGCGACACATTGTGGTGCTCGCCGAATTCTGACATATCAATCTTAACTAAGGCTGATTCCGAGCCAAAGAATTCGCGGGCCAATACACGGGCCAGCTCGGTCTTGCCCACGCCAGTAGGTCCGAGGAAGATAAATGAGCCAATCGGGCGTGAAGTCTGGCCAATACCAATCCGGTTGCGGCGTACGGCACGGGCCAAAGCTTCTACGGCTTCGTTCTGGCCAATAACATGCTTGGCCAGATTCTTTTCCAGATTGCGTAGGTATTTAGCCTCAGATCGAATAACTTTGCTGACCGGTACGCCAGTCATACGGGCCACGACATCGGCAATATCTTCCGAGGTCAGTTTCAGCCGTTTACCCGCCTTACCTTCGGCTACCAGCTTGTCGATTTGTTCGTGAATCTGGCTGGCGCGCTGCTTGTACTCGGCGGCCTTTTGGTAGTCTTCGGAGTCTACAGCGTCGTCGATACGAATATTGAGCAGCTTGAGTTCTTTCTGAAGCTTGCGCAGCTCAGGCGGTGTCTTGCCCTTGTCTACACGCAGGTGGGCCGCAGCTTCGTCGAGCAAGTCAATGGCTTTGTCGGGCATAAACCGGTCGTTAATATAGCGCTTAGCCAGATTGACCGTGTCTTCAATAACCTCATCGGTAATGGTGACGCCATGGAACTGTTCGTAATGCTTCTTAAGCCCCTTCAGAATGGCCATGGTTTCAGGCACCGTAGCTTCGGGAACCTGGACTGGTTGGAAGCGGCGCTCCAATGCCGCGTCTTTCTCCACGTACTTGGTGTATTCATTGGTGGTCGTAGCACCAATCAGTTGGATTTTGCCACGGGCCAATGCGGGTTTTAGAATATTGCCCGCATCCATTGAACCTTCGGCTGCACCGGCACCCACAATGAGGTGCAACTCATCAATAAAAACCACACTCTTGTTATCACCCTCAAGCTCGGCCATGACTTTTTTGAGCCGCTCTTCGAACTCACCGCGATACTTGGTGCCAGCGATCATGCCAGCCAGGTCAAGCATAATAATACGCTTGTCTATCAGGCTGTCAGGCACATCTTCGTTGACAATGCGCTGGGCCAGACCTTCTACAATAGCTGTTTTGCCCACACCTGGCTCACCAATCAGTACCGGATTATTCTTGGTGCGGCGATTCAGGATGGTAATAACACGGCGGATCTGCGGCTCGCGGCCCACGACAGGGTCAAGCTTGCCCTGACGGGCTTGAGCGGTGATGTCGGTACCATATGTATCGAGGGCTGTCTTACCTTTTGTCCGCTTGGTGCGGCGTCGGCCACCCATATCGGTACCGCCATTATCCTCAAATTGCTGCCGGTTGAGAAATTGCTCTAGCTCGCCGGTCAAAACGTCGACATTTACGCTCATGTCACGAAGCAAGGTAGTTGCCCGGGCGTTTTTTTGGCTCAGGATGCTGTATAAGATGTGCTCGGTACCACAGTATTCCTGGCTGAACTCCTGGGCCAGCTCATAGGCCATCTTAAGTGTAAGCTTGGCAGTCTCGCTCAGGCCCTTAGCCCCCATGTTTATAACAATTGATTTTGGTGTTAGGTTCAGAGCCATCCGAGCACGCTCCAAGGTCACACCTGAACCCTCTAGCACTTTGGCTCCCATCGAGCTGTCCTGTGCCAGTACACCCAGCAACAGGTGCTCGGTACCGATATACGGGCTGTTAAAACTCCGCGCAATAGCATCGGCGTGTTTGAGACTTTGCAAAGCATTATCAGTCAAATGATTCAAAAATTCTTGAAAATCGGGAGATTGTGGCATCATAATTTGTTTTCCCACTTCCTTTGACGGCTGTTTTAGATAAACCGCTTATATCCAGTATAGCACTTAGCACTCTCATTGCAAGAGTGCTAAAATACTTTTTTCAAATCACTGACGCTTCGCTCGTGCCTACAAAACAGTCCACAGGACTATTCCAAGGTCAAGAGTGCTAATCAAATCTGTGACTGAGTGGTTTGGGGCGAGCTAGGTTGGATGATTTTTGCGAGCACCTGAGCAAGCTGTAATCTGGTACCGCTTGCTGGAGCACAGCAAAAAGCGCCAAGATAGCCGCAACAAACTGTTCAGACACGGGTTTGACTTAGTATTCTTGACCCGTTGTCAAGAGTGCTAATTTTACTTGTTAGATCTTATTTATGATGAATGCAGCTTGTCGAAGTCTTAGAGAATCCGAGCAAGGATGCGGCCAACACTGTCTCTTTGCTGATTAGGTATGCCGGGTCTCAACTTGCCAGCTCGCCGCGGACGGTTTGGGCTATGAGCAACAGTGCCATGCGCCGGCTCATGCCACGCATCTCCGGCGAGGGACCACGCGCTTCGCTTGTGTACAGCAGCTCAACAGGACGGTTCTCTGGCAATACAAACTCATACTGGCTTGGCCTCAGAAAGGTTCCGTCACCCAGATCAAAAGGCATCCTGCAATAGGGCCGCTCGGGCATTGGACCACACTGCGAGAGCGGCATAACTCTATCTATGACGCTCTCGTTCATGCATTACCCTCTTAGCTTGTGAACGGCTACCGCAGCCAAAGCAACGCATGCCGCGCCAAGTAAAACTTCTTTTGATGTCAGCTGAAAACCCCTCTCAGCTGAATCAACAGCTTCATCCGCAAACTCGATATGCACCACGTTCCCCTGTGCTAGATAACGGCGGCGTTGTGACTCAAAGTCAGGTACCGGGTTAAAGGGTCTTTCGGTGCGGGGTCTCATATTATTGCCCGTGTTCTTCGATGGCGTCGAGCAATGAGCTCTCAAGCTGATCCTTGCGCTTGAGCTTCTGGACAGGCTTGACCGCCTCTACGGTGGCACCTTCGGCAGGCTCGGCCGTTTTATCGGCTACAATATCAATATCATAGCCAGTCAATTTGCTGGCCAGGCGGACGTTCTGGCCGCTCTTACCAATAGCGATGCTCAGCTGGTCTTCGTCAACGGCAACCGTTGCTTTTTTGGTTGCCTCATCAATAGAAACGCGATTCACCTTGGTTGGGCTCAGGGCATTATTAATGAAAGTCTTGAGATCTTCGTCCCACACCACAATATCAATCTTCTCCTGCTCGCCAACCTCTGACATAACGGCGTTAACACGGGTACCATGGCCACCAACAAAGGTCCCAACCGGGTCAACACCTTGTACAGAACTTGCCACTGCAATCTTGGAGCGGATACCTGCCTCGCGGGCGATAGCCTTGATCTGCACTGCGCCGCTGTCCATTTCGGGTACTTCAGCACGGAAGAGCCATTCAATAAATTCAGGGCAGCCACGTGATACCACCAATTGCGGACCACGGAAACCGCGTTCAAC
>CAZJWS010000087.1:0-5011 GCA_964549985.1 uncultured Candidatus Saccharibacteria bacterium
CCTCACCACCCAAAGCGCAGCACGCGAGCGCAGTCACCGCGAGCGCCACAAGCATGGCAATATCCCGCTTATTTTGTTTGGCTATCACAAAGGCGGCCATGAATTCATCAATACCTTCAAGCAAATGGGCAAGAAGTATGTGGTGGTAGATTATGATCCGTCAGTTGTTGAGATTCTCGAGCGTCAGAGTGTGCCGTATATCTATGGTGATGCAACCGACCTGGAACTGCTTGACGAGGTTGGTATAGACAAAGCCAAGCTGGTTGTCAGTACCTTTACCGAATTTGACGTCACACAGCAACTGGTTACCAATGTACAGCGTATTAATCCTGACGCCGTTGTCGTTTGCCATGCCGATAATCAGTCTGAGGCTTTGCAGCTGTACGAACTGGGGGCGACTTACGTAATGATTCCCCACCATATTGGATCAGAAAAGGTTAGTGCTTTCATTAAAGCCAGGGGTCTGGACAAGCAAGAGTTTGAGCATTTCCGCAAGCGCCACGTTGGCAACCTACTAGCGCATCACGATTTTGTCGAAGCCGGTACCAACCCCTAGGCGCTGCTGACTGTCGTATACAACCAATGCTCATCCACATAGGCCTTGAGACTTGTGAGCAGATCTTCGTGCCCCTGGCCTGCATGGAGCGCATTACGAATAGCCCGTGATGATACATGCGGTACACTGGTCTCAACAACCGTAGCGGCTGGCTGTACCGTTTCTATAATCTGATGGGCACGAACAGCCTCAGTATCACTACGAACACCCACGACCAGCTTGACTGCTTCAAGCAGCTTCTCGCTGTATGGCCAATGGCCGCTCCGTAGGCCCTCTAGCACATCTGTTCCCATGAGCATGTGGAGCTTGTCGTGGGGGAATAGCTGTTTCAATTTAGGCAGGGTCCTGGCAATGGTGAATTGCTTGTCGGATACCTCAAGTACGCGCAGCGCCGGATAGGGCCGCAGGGCCAGCTTGAGCATAGCCAAGCGGTGTGCATAATGTGTCACACCCTCTTTGCGGTGCGGAATCATATCAGGCATAAAATAGATCACGTCGAGTTGGGCAGATTTGACCGCCTCAAGCGCAAAGCCAATATGACCTTTGTGCACCGGATCAAAGGTACCAGAATAGATTCCAACCTTCTTTGGCTTTATGCCGATCAGCTGGTTCCGACCCTTACTCTTAATAATCTCAGCCATCCTGTGGAGCCCCTTCGCAGCACTTGGTCTTGAAGTGGCACTGCGGACACTCGAAGTGCCCATGCACCGGCACAATAGGATAAAATTCGCAGTTATCACAGTAGAACTCCTGCGACCGCTCCTTCATAACCTCTTGTAGAATTTGCTGCTCTTCTTCAATCATATGCATACAGTATACCTTGCTACTTTTTTACTCCCTTACATAAGCCCCTAATGCTAATAGAAAGTGGCCCGATTTTGTGGTTCGCCCAGCATGCACGTAGTCAGATGACAGAAAGCTAAGGCCATAGAGTCCGTCTGATTCAATCGGAGGGATTTCGATAGTAGTGGTTGGTATAGTCGTTGGAACATCAACAATTTTGTACGAATTCTCTGGAATAAAAACCCCTTTGTTACGCAATTCATCTTTGTTGATTGGACAATACTCAAGTGTACGCGGTTGATCTCCCAGTACAAATAGCCAGCGTCGAATACGCCTCCCCTCACGCTCTGTTGTGCTCTGATGGCCAACCCCTCGACTTACATCTATATGCATTCCACCGTAAGAAGATAGTGGCTCTGCAGTGGCAATACGTACAAACGCAACTCGTATATCCACATTATTAAATTCAACCGATTGCAATACGCTTTTTCCAAACTTGGCGAGAAAATCAGTTGTGGCTAGATAATCTTCAGGGGCCGGGTCAAGTTCCGGGAAATATCCCCAAGTATAACTTTCCGGATCACCATATTGTCTTTGTAACTGAATCAATTCCCTCTTGACAGAAGGCAAGTTTAGGGTCCGGGTGTCAACCGAATACTTTCTTAGGCTCATTACTTCAGTTGATATCATGGTATTAACGTTTAACTGTTGTTTTGCACTTCGGACAGGAGATAGTTGTTGGCGTTAATACCGCATCAACAAGCTGTTTGCAGAACGGGCAGGTGACACAGGGCATCAAGTTCGGGTTGTCGTTGGCAATCCGGTCATGATCTATTTCGCACAGGCCGTCACAGTTAGCCCGCTGGTGCTCGTATTCTTCTACTGTCAGTTTGCTCATTTTTTGGACCCGCCACTTGTTTTCTTATGCTCAAATGCACCACAGTTGGTACAAAGCTTGTTAACCTTGGTGGCGTTGTAGGCATACACTACTGTCATTTCACCACAGTTTTTACAGGGGCGTTCTTTGTCTTTTACCACTTTATCCCCTGTCTCGGCCTTGAGATCTTTGGCAATCGCTTTGCCCTCTGAACTGGCGGTATCGACCTTCTCCAGCCCGCAACTGCCGCCTCCGCATGAGTCGGCATCAGGCGCCTCAACTCTGGCCACCGACCGTTCCCGCTCGGCTTCGTCAAACCGCCCCATACTTTCCAGCTCGGCAGCACGGCGGAATCTTGCGGCCGTATCTTTGTCAAAAATAATTTCGGCCTGCTCGTGATCCTCTTGGGCGACCGCCAGTAATTTGTCCTGTACATATGCCTCGACCATTTGGGTTGCCAGCGCATGATCAACATTCGAATCCTGCAAGCTCATTACATAATGAGCCAGCTCTTCGCTGAGCTTTTCCTGCTGTTTGCGCCGCTCCTTGGCCTCTATCCTGACCCGGCCATAATCCTTCACTGCACCCTCGGGCAGAAGCTCACCCAGGAACACCTCTACACCATGTTTAGCGGATGCCAACTCATCCAATAGCCGTACAACGTCTTCTGGTCCGGTGCATTCTGCCCGTGAAACCACCCCGATAGTGCTGTGGATCTGGGTTTTATCCAGCGGCACGTTGCCGGATGTCATTCCTGTAGCTACCAGCATCTCGTTTACAACCTCGTCATCAATATATAACCCCGGTATGCCCATCTGCTCATGGTACACTTCACCTTTTTTGGGATCATACCAGTCATAATCAACCATGAGTTTTTTTATACCGGGCGCATAGCCACCATGCGCGGCCTTGGGACGAGTCTTATATGATTCAATCGCCCACTCTGGACACACCGACACGTGCACGGCTGCCTTGCTAGCCATGAGCTCGCTCTGGACTGCTGCCTTATGCGTCATCTGGATGACGTAGTCGTTGATGCGCCGGTCCGCCTCCTCTGGTTCTGCCACAGGCGTAACACCATGCCGCACCATGCTGTCCACCGAGAGGCCATTGGCATAGAGCTCATTGGCTTCTATGTCATGCTGCTGAGTTGTCACATCAAAAAACTCCCAGGCATTCTTGCGGAAAGCTTCGCCCCACTTGCGGCTGCAATCCATAACAAGTCCACGCCAGACTTGATGATACTGTTCACTGTGACGACCGTAGATTCGCTTGACTTCAGCAACTCTTTCTGCGGTGCCAAGTGCATCCACATCAAGCTCAATATTCTCAAAGTCACCATCAAAGAGCCGCTGGCGCTTGTCAGCCAACAGGTCTTCGGCCTCGGCCCGTGCGGCGTAACGCACTGTAGCAATACCAGCAATATTTTCAATATTGACCGCCATGAACGCTGGTGCGTACTCACAGGTATTGGTTTCGACATCGTGCACCGACACCACCTCACGCAGTGGTGCGTGGATAATTGCCGGCTCATGAAGCCGTTCTGCCGCGAGTGGGTGGTCATACCGTATGGCTGTTTCGTACATCAAAAACCCCTGCTACTTCAGAGCAGGGGGTTACAGTGTACTAACCTTACGAGTTGTTAGTACTCAGTGCTCCTGCTCGGGAGACTTTAGCGCTAGATCGGACTTTACCCAGTAGTGAGACTTCGTGAATAATTTCTTTAGAAATTATTGGCTTTCCGTGGAAAGCCGCACGAAGTTCTACTACTGGGTTTACCGTTGCGGCACAGTGAGGGAATTACACCCTGCTTCCAGCTGTTTTGTATTAAGGAATAAACTAAGTGTAAACCAAACCGCCTACGCTAGATATAGTATTTTTTGCTTCGTTTATACCACTATAGGGAGCGTAAGAACTTCTTGGTTTGGCGTGGGTTTTTAAGCGTTATGACCTGCCGGCCCGGATATTTTTTGATCTCTTCTCTGACTCGGGGCAGATCTTTGCGCCGATAGTTTATGATATATCTGAAGAATTCGGGGTCAAGCTTCTCCTTCCAGGTCTCAGGCATTTCAGGGCGTCTCTTGCCATGGTACTGCACCCGGCGCTTTATTGCCCGCGTGACCGTAATGTAACTAGGGTACTCCAAGTGAATGATGGTATCGGCCTCAGGGAGTCGGATATCAAATGTTGTGCGCTTGTAGTTGCCTTCTATAATCCACGTATCACCCTTGACCAACTCCCGGACTAGTTTACGCCAGGCAACTTCATCATTGAGATAATCTGGTCCTTGCTGATGGAAATAGTAATCCAGATGCACCACCGGCAATCCTGTCTTTTCAGCCAACTCCCGAGACAGATACGATTTGCCCGCTCCCGGGCTGCCGATAATCACCACCTTCTTCCCTATAAGAATTGCCATTACTTATGCCCGCTCTAAGCTCCCGAGGAAATGCTTTTGTTCATGTTATAAGCCGTCATCACCTGCTTACGGCGCCTGCGTTCTCGCTGGATTTTTAGGCCAGCATTACTAGCAATACCTGCACCAAAAACTATCGCCCATATCACACCTGAATGAGGAAACCGCAAAGCCGCCACGATAGCTAGAATAGTCACCACCACCCCCATCACCAACCTGACATACTCCCATGTCAGATTAATAGCCAGCTGTGCACCCAGGCTCGAGACCCGTTCTCTACCCACAGCATACGGGATGTTTTCGTCTCGATAAGTACCAGTGTTATGCAGCAATTTATCCCTGATCTTGAGGATCTTTGCCTGCATATCCGCAACTTGCA
>CAZJWS010000088.1:0-821 GCA_964549985.1 uncultured Candidatus Saccharibacteria bacterium
GTTGCTGCAGGCGGTTCGACAACAGGGGCGGCTACGACCGCGGCAGCTGGCGGCTCTGCTACTGGTGCGGCCGTGACGGCAGGCTCTGCTGCGGGTGCTGGCGCTGCGGCAGCAGCTTCGGTGAGTGCATCGGCAACGGGTGCTTCCTGGCCATCCAGGACTTCGCGGGCCACACGGGCAACATCCTCCAGGGTAACCTGTGATTTCACGAGGTAACGATCGGCACCAAGTTTGTCGGCCCGGTCTTTGTCCTCAGTCTGGCTGAGGGCGGTCATCATAATGACTTTGGTATTCTTGGTCTCAGGGGTGGTACGAAGGATATCAAGCATGTCAAAACCACTGATTTTGGGCATCATAACGTCAGAGATAATCAGATCGGGCTTTTCCTTAACGGCTAATGCTAACGCTTCCTCACCGTCGTGGGCGCTGACAATTTCATAGCCTTCTGCGAGCAAGCGTGCCTCGTAGATTTCGCGTAAATTGTTGTCGTCCTCGACGAGCATTATTTTTGCCATAAAAATGTGGTTCCTTCTTAGTGCTTATCGCTTATGGTTGGTATTGTATCATGCCTCTTACGGAGGCTCTTAACTATTTTCCTAGAGTTTTGTCTCCGTGGGGGTGATATTCGGTAACTGTTGAGCTTCGGTGCGCTGCAAGTTAGCAGCCTGTTCGGCGGTGATACGCGGCAAGTTGATGTAAAAGGTGCTGCCCTTGCCGACCTCGCTGTCTACCCAAACACGCCCCTGGTACATCTCGACGATTTTGCGGCAGATAAAAAGCCCTAAGCCGGTGCCGCCGATGGTACGGGTGGCTGAATTATC
>CAZJWS010000088.1:831-2217 GCA_964549985.1 uncultured Candidatus Saccharibacteria bacterium
ATAAAACTTCTGGAACAAATGAGGTACGTCCTCGGGGGGGATGCCGGGGCCGGTGTCGGCTACGCGGATTTGCACAACACTGTTGTCGCCGGTAAGACCCAGAGAAACCTTGCCGGACTCGGTGTACTTAACGGCGTTGTCAAAGAGGTTGGTGATAACTTCGCGAATACGGTCTTGGTCAACATGCACATAATAAAGCGGCTTGACAACATTGGTAGAGCTGGCGTCGATGATGCTGTCTTGGGCGCCCAGGATAAATTCGACGCCCAGGCCTTTCTTTTGTGCTGCAAACTTCAGGGCGTCGGTGAGAGCTTCGAGGAACTGGCTCATCTCTATGACAGTAGGATGGTTAGTAAGTCGACCATCCTCGGCCTTAGCACTCGTTAGGAGGTCTTGAAAGAGCTTGCCCAGGTGCTTAGTGCTCTCGTGTGCCTTCTCCAGATAGCTCCGGGCTTTGGCATCAATATTAACCACTTTGTCGTTCATAGCCAGAGCCAGGTAGCCTTCGATGGCAGCCACTGGCGTGCGCATTTCGTGGCTGGCGGTGCTGATAAAATCAGCGCGCTGCTGCTCTTCTTTGCGCTGCTGGGAGACATCACGGAAGATACCAACGGCACCGCGGACCTCGCTCTCGGCAGTCAGGAGTGGTGAGACGGTAATATCAAGCGACAGTGTAGACTTGGACCGTGTAAGGAGATTTGCGTTGTTGTCTCTGATAACTTCTTTTTGGGCAAGAGCTTTGGCAAAAGGATCGTCAGCGGCTTGGTATGGCTCGCCTTTGGCGGTTTGTAAGGTTAGTACGCTTTTGTAGTCGATACCTACCGCTTCTTTGGGGTCCCAGCCGGTTATAAGGCCAGCTGCCGGGTTAAACAATTGAATCGTTTGCTCGGCATCAAGCAGGATGACGCCGTCTTCGATGGAATTAAGGATAATATCAGACTTAAGCTTCTCGTTACTGAGGCTACTGGCCAGGGCGTGGGCAGAACCACCCTTGCCTCCAGGGCTTTTGCGGCCACGAAGCATAATGCTGGCAAAGCCGCCTATAAAAATAATGCTTGCGATCGCTATCACTACCATAGAGACATTCATGGCTACTCACCCTCCCCATACCGAACAGACTCTGCCCTGTGCATCACCAGGCCAGGCCTTTTACCCGTCAAAAGGTTGAGGAGTTGTATCATTACTGCTTATGATTATCGCTGTTTTGTCTCTGTTTGACAACCGTAGCAGGATACAGATTGTAGGTAAACTAAAAGACTTGCCTGTGCGGCAAGTCTTTGTAACGGTGTTCAGTAGGATCATCCAACAATTGCAGTCATGCCAGAGCCGCCGCTGCCGTCTGTGGGGCCATACGGACCCCTTGGTCCGGATGATCGGGACTTAAGT
>CAZJWS010000088.1:2227-4987 GCA_964549985.1 uncultured Candidatus Saccharibacteria bacterium
CAACAGAGCAAAACCGAGCACAGTACCGACGCCCACGATAAGGATGTTCTTGACTGTCCAAAAGCCTTGTTCGGTATCGTCAGTCTGGGTCGTAGTAGCGGTACGGGCATTTACATTCTGGGCGTAGGTCGCTTGCTCAAGGTACTGGTCGTTTGTGATCTGAAGTGGGGTTGTGCCGCCGTTACCATCGCTTTGCGGGACGGTTACCCGGCGTTGGGAGCTGCTGCGTTGTGCCGGGCTGGCCGGTGCGCTCTGGGTAATGTCGTAGCTACCAGTTGCGCCGCTTGCCGAGAGAGGGGTAAGTTGCGGGCTGATAGTTTCTTTGGGAGTGAAACTTACACTCATATTGCCGCTGGCACCAGCTTGTACAGTAATAGTAGCAATTGGATAGCTGCCGGGCGCACAAGTATTATTGGCACAGATGAACAGCAGATCATTGGGCTCGGGGTGGTAGTACACAAAAGTAATACCGGCTGTCTCGGCGGACTCAAAACTTACGTATGATCCCTGGCTGAAGCCAAGGTGCAGGCTGCCTCCGCCAATAGCAGTTTGTGCATGCATTGTCACAAGAATGTCTACAGTGCCATTAGGCTGGACACTGCTAGAGGCCGGGCTTAAGGTATATGAGATTAGAGCTGCCTGGGCAGACACCGTCTGTCCGAGGCCTGCCATCAGCAGTAGCCAAAGGCTGACGAGCAGTCCGCCGGTTTTTACCACCCTACGTATGTGGGCTGCTAGATACACGAGCTCCCCCATGCACTAATAACAAGCATCAGATCAGCCAGGCCGACGGGGCCACTGAAGTCAAGGTCAAGCTCGGTGCTGTTGCCGTTGTAACCCCTGTTTACCACCAGCAGATCGTCCAGGTCTACACAGCCGGTGCGGTTGACGTTAGGGTTGCGTAAGCGAATATTGTAGGAGCTGCCGCCGCTTGCGGTGCCCTTGGTGACAGAGACTTGCAGCGTTCGATTGCCGTTGCGAGTACTTGCAGGAATACTGAAAGTATTGTTACTCATGTTAATGGTTTGGCCGTCCAGAGTGACCGCATAAGTCGCAGCTGCATCGAAGTTACTGATGGTAAAGCTTTGGTTTAGTGCGGTTATGTTCTGGGTTGCGGCGACTGCTGCACCACCAGTCAGGTTAACAGTTGGATTTGGAATGCTGGTGTCGGCTACGGTGATGTTGAAAGCGTTAGAAGTTATCGGTGTGATATCTACATCGCTGTTGTCTGTAAGTCGTGGACTGCTAAAGGTTACACTTTTGGCACCGGAGCTCGTGACATTCACTGGAATGGTCGCGATGAGTTGCTTGCCGGTCAGTGTCGTGGACTGCGTAACAAAGGCTAGGATGACGGTTTGAGCATTGGTACCCGGTACCGTACTGGCGGGATTGAATGCAGTGCCTGTAGTGTTGAGGGTACCGGTGTAAGCCAGGCCTGATGGCAAGTTTACGGTAACCTGACCACCCTGGTAGTTCACCGTTGAGTCAGCGTAGACGCGTAGGCTTAAGGCAGAACCAACAGATGGAGAGGTAACACTTGGCTCAATCGTGAAGCTGGCTGACCGGGTTGGTGTGCTTGAGCCTGTGATATTAACGGTTGTATTCCGGTGCGAGGCGTTGATATATTCGCCGTCGCCAGCAGCATCACCCGATACGGTGAGGGTGGTTGGGCCAGAAGTAGTACCAATGGCGGTAAAAGTGATCTTAATGACTTCTGAATCACTCGAAACCGTGCCGGCAGTGCCGTTGTTAAAGACATAGCGTACAACATTGATATTGCCGTTTTCAGCCGTCTTGATGAAATCGCCGGCAAAAGCACTGGCTGCGCCGTCAAAAGATTTGAACTGCAGCTTGGTTTCATCGTATGCGATCGAGGCATCAATGGTGTTGATTGGCGTGCCGGGATCGACGCGCAAGGTCACGGTAAAATCATTGCCCGTCTGGACATTGACCGTTGAGGGGTTCAGATAGATCTCTGGCGGTGCTGCAAAGCTCCTAAGCAGGAAGGCGACGCCAATCACTGCAAATACTGCCATAAATACGCCTGCACCGACTAAATGCGAGCGTTTCTTATTGCGGATCCACCCAGATACCGCTTTGACCTTTTTCATTTCTACTCCTATGCTAGGCGCCCTGTGGGGCATAAATCACTATTACCCCTTATGCTAGCAATAATGCTTGTTCTTAACAACATTTTTTTATGACACGTATTCCAGGCTGTGTAAAAGTCAATAGGTGGGTCGGTTACCGAGAATAAGATTTGGATCACCTACCTCTGAAAATAAGCTATTTATAAAATATTTTCACGTGAAAAGCAAATATTCTTACATAACTCACCAAAGAAAAAGCCCCAGACTGGCTGAGGCACTTTCTTTGGTGATCCCGGCGGGAGTCGAACCCGCGATCTTCTTGATGAGAACCAGATGTCCTGGACCACTAGACGACGGGACCTCGTCGCAATGTAATGGTACGTTTGTGGCACTACCGGCAAAACAAGTTTGTCCGGCACTGCTTACAAACTCACCAAGCTTGCTCTTCTCAAATCCGAGAATCCCCTCTCGGATTTGGATAGGATTGGATAGGACCAGTTAAGACAAGAATCATCCTATCATAACAGAGGTAAAATGTCCAGGCCTACTTAGTTTTCATCAAATGTAAGCTGGTCAAGGTACGCGACTAACTCTTTTGGCGTGATGGCGGCTTTGATCAGATAGCCGTCAGCCTGTTTTTCTCCTTCCGCCCTGGTTTCTTCATCTTGAT
>CAZJWS010000089.1:0-4199 GCA_964549985.1 uncultured Candidatus Saccharibacteria bacterium
CGCCTCAGGGGTGGGAAGGAAATTGGTTGTGGTTTTCCCGAGTAGTAAGCCCCTGGCTACTACTGGGCTCGCTTGGGGTGGTTTTGAACTTCGGCACCTTATTGGGTACAAGCACCCCGCCCATCGGCTGTACGGCTACACCGTGTGGGTGAGGGCGGTGTTGTATCTGTTTGCTGTCTTGATTTGTTCCAGGCTCTCGCCCCTGTCACGAGTCCGAGGGCGACTAAAATAGTGACGATAATGACGAGAATTCTCTTAATATCCATATAACAATCTTAGCATAAAGATTTTCTCCTTGTTTGGGGTTGGAGGGGCGTTGTAGAGCCTCCAGATCGGCCTACGGCCTCAGCGCCATACAAGCAGCAAAGAATGTACCACTTCGAAACACTATACAATCAGATGGGCTTATCGACCCGTGAACTCAGAATGCCACTAGCACTCCTCGGCCCACAGGGGTTATTTGGGTTGTGAATTGTTCCGATTTAAGTACCCTGTAGCTACCCTAAGCTGTTTCATGCCAGCTCTGGTATTCATGTTGGGGTGAGAACCAGGAGCCTCAAGTATGTCTGGTAGTAGGTCACCACGTACAGCGTTTGCTTGTAAGGCCCCTGCAATTTCTTCATCTTTAAAAATACCATCTCTTTTGCCGGTCAGGATACCTACACGGTGCCCTTGATTGACATGTCCAATGGCTTCTCTTTGCAAGGCTAACATAACAGCTAAACCAACTTTTGGTACGAAACGTCCTGTTCGGATATCATAAACCGCTTGCCCCGATACTTCGAGTCCAGCCGGTAGTACCGCAGGATCCAGAGGGTTTTGTTTTAATGCATTAAGTATAAAACGGCCTACGAAGTCGGCTATGCGTCTGTTTTCGGCCGCCCTGTGCGTTTCGGGGGTGTTAAAGCCTACGGGTCCCCACAGAACTGTGTCGCCAAAACCTTCGGACCGGTGTCTTCGTGCCAACGCCCAGGCTCCACCACCCTGGGAATGATTAATGGTTTTGATCGGACTTTCAGGCGGTAAATTGGCGCGTTCTTTAAGCATGTCGCCAATCGCATGAGGCATCTCAATACTTGCGGCTTCAATGATACGACGATCGGCCGGCAGCTCATTATAGGGTAGGATAGCTCCAACTGCCGCTATCTGTTGTTCGCCCAATTTTCTTATAGTTTGACTTGTAATCCGATGATTTTCACCATAGCCTCCCAGGATAAGGATGGGCAATCCATCATTTGGATTATCAAGCATGTCCGTATTGTCATAAATAGGGATTTCTACATCTGTTGGAATTTCTGGATGGCTCCAAACCGCAGAGTTATCAGCGAGCAGAGGATAGGTCATAATTTAGTAATTATAGCATAATTTAAGCATAATAACAATAAGTTAAGTAAATTGGTTGTGGTTTTTTATCCAGTTTGAGGTCGGAAGGGTATTGCAGTTACTCTTGCTCTAGGGTGTGTTTCGGAATATGAGACGCCATAGGGATGTTGTGAGGCCTCTAGAGATTTGCGCGGATGGCACCGGCTATCTGCAGGGCAACTTCTTTGGGTACGGGTTTGCGTTCGTATATGCTCAGGTAGCGGCCGGGCAGGGGATCCTCAAATGCAAGTCCGGCAAAATTGATGGCGGCTGAGGAGTAGCGGGGCCGAACATGCCAATGGACATGCGATGCTTCTGGTGGGGTATTATCTGGATCAGCTTTGAAAGCGTCGTTTTTGAGGCAGGAGATGTTGAATGTAATAGGCTGGAAGGTTTGGCGTAAGGCCCTAAGCAAGCCGTTGCGAATCATCACCAGCTCTGTCTCTTGCTCATCTGACAACTGATCTAGCTCGGGCACGTGTTGTTTTAGCGTTATGAAACTCGTACCAAGTAAAGACTGGTCTCTATCTCTTAGATTGGCCAACCAGTATTCACCCTCGATCAAGTGGAAATCCGGGTCTAGCTTAGGGACAATCTCACAGATTTCGCAGCCTGGCCTGGTGGCTTGTACCTCTATCATAGGGCTAACTATACAGGGGGGTGCTTGTCTTTACCATGGAATTCTGAGGAGTAAGTAAAGAGCTAAAAGATAGGTACTATTTGGTGATACTTTTCTAGACCGCAAGGTAGAAAGGAAATTAAACAGGTTAGAGAGATTTTCGGCCCTCAATTCTTATCATACTACCCCATCTTTGGCTTGTAAGTTAGCAAAATCACCGACAACGGCTCCCAAGAATGATTAAATAAAAGCCCGAGGCCAACTAGGGGGACTAACTAACAGAGGAGGTCCTTATGGCAGCAAGGTTTGTAAAATCAAGTTTTAAGTTCGAGCGTGGTGAAAAGGCACCCAAGCATGAAGAGGGATGGGCGTGGGAGGTGCAAAGAGATCCTGCGCTCTGGCACGTTGATGGTCACGACACCTTCGCCAACGAGGTGTATGAGCTGGCAAGTAACTTGGAGGATGCGGATGCGGCGGAGCTGTTGGCACGTGCTGCACGTAGGCAGATACAGAGCTTCCAGGTTGGCGCAGGGTCCTTGCAGGACACAGTACAAATCATTTACCCAACGGTATCGTCAATAGACGTCAGTTTTAAGAGGTGAACCATTTAGCCCTGCGGTGACAAGAGGTGTCCACGAATGACTTTGGTGAGGGCTTCTAATGAAAAAACAGGGGTAATATCCGGCCGTGCAAGCTCAGTTTGGATAAGTACGTCGTTACGCCGCAAATACTCAGGGTCAATCCCAATAAAGGCGGGTATATCCGGACGTCCGTTCACCCAGATGCCAAGCTCATACAGAGTTATGGGATTGAGGCTGCCGTGGCTAAACCAGACGGCAATGGCTGTGGCATTCTTGAGCTGATGGAACTCCCAGGTAATCTGCTCCCTCTCGATGGTTGGATTGTTAAAATCATAGCCGGCACGGCGTGGATTCAGGATGGTCAGATCAGGAATATCCCTGAGGTTGCTGATGAGCTCCTGTTGCCAATCCGGGCAGTTGGTAATGCCGCCGGCCAGGAATAGCCGGTGGCGAGTTTGCTCATAATCTGTAAAAGGGGCTTCGATAACCTGGGCGGGGGATAGTTCGTGTGTATTCATACACTAAGTCTACTGCAACAGGGTAAATATTTAAAGTGTATTTTATACACTAATTTGAGTAACCTAGTTTACCCGGCAGTCCAGCATGCTTTATGCAGTAGTATTTGTAACAAAAACATGTGTATTATTTGTACTCCAAAAAAGCCAAAAATGAGGCACTTATTTGCTGAGAAGCAGCAGTATAAGGCAAAAAATACTGATGTTATTACAACATCGCCAATCTCTGATATAATTTTCTAAAAATTTTTGGCAGTTTTTATGCAGAAACTTAAAAAACTCATCTTTGATCAAAATAACAGATGAAAAAATGTGTTTTTATCATACTCAAAAACGATCAGAGATAACAGATTACTATGCAACTTAGGTACAAAAAAGCAAATTTGTAGATTATTTTAGCACCCGAATATTTCTGACAGTCAAAAATTGAAATTGTTATATTAACGACAGAATTTTTTTAGTTTTGCATCTTTTTGAGGATGCGATTGACGGTCAGCCAGGTGCGCGAAGAAATTTGCTTGCCGAATTGCTTCTCCAGCCAAGTCATAAGGTCGGTTGTCTTGACCACTGTATTATCGGTGGTCGTAAAGAGAGCATTATCGTGAGTGCTGAGGAGCTGATAAGTTTTTCCTTGGGGCTGATGAGGAAGCTCAAACGGGACTTTGGTCGGATTCTTGCAGAATGTCACGAGTAAATACGAGCTAGGACCATGTATGAGGCCCTGGAAGGGCTCTTTGGCTATCAAGTGCTGTAACTGAGCCTGCGAGCCGATTATGACGGTTGTAGCGAATCCTAGCAGCTCGGGGAAGGCTGCCTCGGTCTCTGACTCTATCTGCTGTGTATCTGTCCGGTCAGTTTCAAAGATAATATTGCCGCTGGAGATAACAGATTGAACGTTGCTAAAACCAAGGTGTTCAAATACACTGCGCAACTTGTCATTAGCCATATTAGGGTTGCCAGGACCAATGCCTCTGAGGAAAGCAATATATTTGGTCATAGTCTCAGTATAGCTTATCCAACAGGTTACCTTGTAAAAATCTATTTTTAGTGTATAATTTTGTCTAAAATAAGGAGAATTCTCTGTGGCGGAACTATTAGTTCGGGCAAGGCCTGATATTGATA
>CAZJWS010000089.1:4209-4949 GCA_964549985.1 uncultured Candidatus Saccharibacteria bacterium
GTTAGCATACAAGACAAATGCTGACTTGCACCCAGATATGCATACGGCATTTGCCAATCAGTCTGAAAGGACATGGCAACGTTTGAGGCGTGATCTCAACACGGTTATCGCCCCAGGGCTTATGGATACCCTTCATCCCCAGGACCCCGAAGAAGAAAACCGTCTTTTCATGCGGGTGGTTGAGGCATTTATCTCTCGTAAAGGCCATCTGCTAGACAAGCAGGCCATTGATGAAATTAGACACGGAAAACGAGATGAAGGTGCGAGGCAGTCTGCCCGTGTGAAAGCATTTTCCCCTGTAACCCTTCTTGCACTGAAGCCTATTATGGCTGGGGCTGCTTCTGAGCTTAAGGCCAGTGGAAGTGAGGCGGTTGCACTTGGTGAAGATACACTCTATGAGGCTGCAACACGACTTGGCGCCCAGAGTAAAATCAGTGAAATTGTCACATCATATACCGTGGAGCGCGCGGATCTAGTGGTGCGGACTGCGTGCGATCAGATAGTGAACCTGGAATTCCTCACCACGGATGAGCGGCCCGTTATCAGTGGCTTTCAGCATGCTATGACTATCCAAGCTCAGCAAGCATAAATAGTATTGACTAAAGCTTAAGCTTGTGTTATCATAAGCACAATCATAGGAATATTGAGGGGCCTGCCCATCTGGTAACAGATGAGCGGCTCTTTTATTTTTCTGATGAGGTGTTTATACAACTAACCACTGTTAAGCGTTTAGTTTTGCG
>CAZJWS010000090.1:0-212 GCA_964549985.1 uncultured Candidatus Saccharibacteria bacterium
AATTAATCATCACCGACTTACCGGATTTGGTCTGACCAGCCACCAAGAGGTGCGGGATATCATCCAGCGAGCCAACCACCGGCAAGCCAGCAATGTCCTTACCGACTGGAATTGCCAGCGGGCTGCCCGTACCCTTCCACTCGCTTGATTCAATAATGGAGCTCACCCGAACCGAGGCGCCGGGCGCACCTTCCAGAGGACCTCCTGTCCGC
>CAZJWS010000090.1:222-4943 GCA_964549985.1 uncultured Candidatus Saccharibacteria bacterium
CCCACCGCTTTCTTACCCGGAATCGGCGCCTCGATACGGATCGTGCTAGCACCCAAATCCAGCGCGATATTGTCATCAAGCGACGAAATTTTGTTCAATTTCACACCAGCAGGCGGCCGGAGCGTGTACTGAGTAATTCGAGGACCCACATTGGCCCCTTCCATCTCTACACTGATGTCAAAATGCGCAAATGACTCCTGAATGGTGCTGGCGATGGCTTCAACGTCACCAGGATCTGCCTTGTCTTGCTTCTGATTGAGCAAGTCCATCCCAGGGAATTTCCAGTCTGGATCGCTGGGCGCCGTCAGGGCCGAATGATCTTCTTTGGCGCTTAGCTTTGCAGGCACACTGTTCTTGAGGCTCGCGCCGGCAACCGCGGCACGATTATGTTCAACCGGCACGCCTTCCTTCAGCTGGAAGTTGCGCATACTGGCTGCCTGGCTAAGGTTGGCCATATTCTCCGCTTCATCAGTCTCGTCACGGTTGCGCCTGAATATATTCAAAAGCCCGCCCAAGATAAGCGGTGAAATCCCAAAGCTAAAGAAGAAAGCCAGCATAGCCAGCACTAGGAATAAAATACTCGCCAACACCGGACTCAGCGCCGTCAGCAGCATGTTGCCTACAAATTCGCCGAATACACCGCCGTTACCGTTCTCGTAACCACCACCCTTTACCGGATCAGCAAAAGTGGTGTACAGAAAACCCGACAGGAAAGCCATCAAGAACACCATACTAAACGAATTGCTTAGCGGCACTTTATGGTCCTCGGTCTTAAACTTCAACACGGCAAAATAAATCAGCGCTACTGGCGCCAACCAGGCGGCCCAACCAAAAGCAGCGTAAAAGAAGCCAAACAGCCCAACGGGTAGCTTACCGCCCACCCCAAAGCCGCCAATCAGCAGAAATAAAGCCGCTACAAACAGCAGCACAGCAGCAGCCTGCCGCCAGAACAGATTCGGCTCCTTATATTCTTCCTTCTTTGCTTTTCGTTTTTTCTTTTTTGCCATAATTTCTTACCCTCTAGTATACCACTTACGGCTCCAGGCCAAGCGATTCCCGATGCTCCCGGATTACTTCGGCGATATTGCCCAGGCGCAGCTCTGCCGCTTCCCTGACGACACCGCTGCCAGAATGGCCAATCTCAACTTCTGCGGCTTGCCGGGCTAGTAGCAGCGCTCGCAGGTGCGGATCATCCTGGGATTGATCGGTGATATCTTGGTCAGAAATAGGTGTGTATGTTTCGAACATACTTACATCATACCAAATTGTTCGTATTTTGTCAACTCAGCTTTCGTATCGAAGGCCGGGTTAATACCTTCTGGTCAACTTACCGAGTAAGCGGGATATTGAATACACTGTCGCCGCCAACGTACTGCGGCATCTTGCCGTCCCACTTGTCGATGGCGTATTTTTGCAGCAACTCAGGGCTAAGGCTGGTCTTTTGCGCTTCCTGGGCGCGGGCATCCAGGTTGGCACGATCCAGGTTAAATTGAGCCCGTTCGGCCTCCTGAGCAGCAACCTGCTTGGCCTCAATCGCGCTGGTAAATTCTGGGCTAAAGCTAAAGTTGGTGATAGACAAATCCTGCACGATAATACCGTAGCGCTCCAGGCGGTTAACCAGTTCTTCGTAGGCGACAGCCTTCACGGCCGGGCGGTCGGTTATCAGCTGGGTGGCGTCAAATTTGGCGGCTGCGGCCTTGAACACCTCTTGCACTGCCGGGTCTATCAACTTTTCTTTATAGAGCACGCCAACAGTCTTGTGCATTTCGCTGACCCGCCCGGCCTCAAGCCGGTAGTTAATAACCAAGGTAGATTTAACATCCTGCAGATCCTTGGAGGCTGCGGCTGCGGCGGTTTCTTCCTTTAATACCTTGATGTCATAGCCATTTGCCCGGTCGATAGGTAGCTTAAAGTGAAAACCCTCGCCCAACTCCTGCCCGGTAACCTTGCCAAACCTGGTCATAACCGCAATCTTACCCGTACCAATGGTTACGATGGATGACAAAAACAGCCAAAGCAAAACTAATGCTCCGATTACAATCACGGTGATTTTTTTGCTGTGGCTACGCAGAGTTTGTGGATTCATACCCGTCCTAAATTACGTTACAAATAGTATAGCGTAAAAAACCGCCAGACCCCGGCGGTTTTTATTCAAAAAGTCCAAATCGCCTTTAGCGATTTGGACTTGGGCTTCCCGGCCATTCAAACCTGCTCCTGATTCGGATGACGTAAACAAACACAATAGAGAGCGAGGACTCGCCTGCCAACTCCGCTATGAAACTTGGCAGGCCGACTGAAAGGAGTCGTCCGAGCGCATTGTGTTTTTTACTGTCAGCTGAATAAAAAGCAGGTTTGGGCCGAGCTCTTTTGCCTACTTTTCTGTCGGCACAGAAAAGTAGGGACTTGCTTCTTCGTCTGAAGAAGATTAAAAACTAATCGGCCTGGTCGACATTAAGGAGTTTGGCACGCATTTCTTGGAATCGCTTCTGCTGCTCAGCCGCAATTTCCTCTGGAGTCTTTTGTGCAACCGCCTGCTTTTGGCCATTACCGTTACCAACCTTAGTCTCTACCTTGCCACCACCCACAATATTCACCACGGGGATAACAATCGGACTACGGTTGGTTTGCTCAAAGAGATAGTGCGTAATATGGTCTTTGAGTTCCTGCTTGAAACGATCCAGGTCTACCCGCTTGAAGCGCTGGCTGACGGCACGGCGCAATTCGGCCCGGAAGCCATTCATAAGCTCTTCGTTGTCACGCATGTAGATGAAGCCGCGGCTAATGATATCAGGGCTGGTCATCAGGTTGCCGGACTTGCGGTCTATGGTGAGCACTACGGCTACCAAGCCTTCTTCGGCCAGTACCAAGCGGTCTTTGATGACCACCGAGCTCACAATAGCACCCGTCTGATCAACCAGCACACTGCCATGCGGCACCTGGCCGGCTGATTCCATAGAATCTTCGGTAAGCGCAATTACTTCGCCGTTTTCGGCATTGATGGTGTTTTTGCGCGGGAAACCCTCCTCTACTGCGATCTCGATGTGCCGCTGCTTGGAGCGGTACGAACCATAAACCGGGATAAAGAACTTTGGCTTGGTAACATTGATCATTTCCTTGTACTCGTCGATGCTGGCGTGGCCAGAGACATGAAGCGGGCCGACGCCGTCAAGGTCGTGGGTTTCGTGACGGAAGACATGCACACCCTTGCGCATCAGGCTGTCTACCATATTGCCAATAAGCGCATCGTTGCCTGTTTCTGGAATCGGCGTGCTTGAGAGGATGACTGAGTCTTGTTCCTTAAGCTTGATGTGGCGGTGCTCGCCCGAGCTCATACGCTGCAAGGCGCTGGACGGCTCGCCCTGGCCACCGGTACAGACCACGACAACTTCGCTATCTTTCATATTTGGCACGCTGGCGATCGGGACAAAAGTTCCTTTTGGAATTTTCATGAAACCGTTGCGCACCGCCATCTCGAGTGTACTGACCATACTGCGGCCATCAAGTGCAATCTTTTTATTGTGATGCACTGCCGCATTTACGATCATCTGGATACGGTTGACGTTGGTTGAGAAGATTGCCACAAAGATACGGCCCGGGGCGCGGTCCATAATGTCCACGAAGCTTTGTTCGATAGTGCTCTCTGATGGGGTGCGGCCGGGGCGTTCGGTGGTAGTACTCTCTGACAATAGTGCCAGAACACCTTCGTTACCGATCTCAATCAGGCGCTCCATATCAGTGCGTTCGTGATCAAGCGGGTTCGGGTCGAAACGGAAGTCGCCGGTATTAATGACCTTGCCGACCGGCGTATCAAGCACGACAATGGTGCTCCCTGGAATCGAGTGCGTCACGCGCACCAACTCGACAAAGAATTCGCCAATCTTAAGCTTTTCGTGGGTGTCTTCGTTCATGATGACGGTCTGCAGCTCAAAGCCCTCAGGCAATGGCAGACCGAAGTTTTCAAAGATTTCCTGCACGCGGCCAATGGTAAATCGGCTGCCATAGATAGGCGCCGGGAACATCGGTACGATGTGCGGCAAGCCGCCGATATGATCAAGGTGACCGTGGGTGATGACATAAGCGCGCAGCTTGTGCTTGATGCTCTCGAGATATGTAGTATCACAGATGGCGTAGTTGATACCTGGCAAATCAACACCCAGGTCAGTACCTGCATCGATGACAACCGCGTCATTCTGGTACTCAACTAGCATCATATTCTTAGAACCGCCGCCATCCATACCACCAAGGCCGATGATTTTCAGCCGTGGGCGGTCATCTATTTTATTAGCACGCTCACGGCCGTTTTCGGCAGGCTTAGGTGTAGCCAGCACGGCATTGATTGCACGGGTAGCGTCTTCATTGACGCGCTTTTGGGCGCGGATAGCAGCGCCACGGCTGGCTTTTTTAAGACCATTACCTGGTGCGCCTTGATTGTTCTGCTGGCCATTGCCGCGTCCGCGGTTCTGACCGTTTTGTCTCGGGCGGTTACCGCCCTTTTGGTTTGGTTTATTTTCCATATATTTTCCTTAAAGTTGTTATTAATTAATTTTCTTAAGAATGAGAGGGATGTGCGCGAAATCATCGATCAATGTCTGACGCATACCCCCGCTATAAAGCGCTGCTGCCGGGTGAAAAAGAGGTAAATATACCTGCCCATTATAGCGCTTTGGCTCTCCGTGCACTTGGCTGATTCTGAGCCCAGGCGGTAACAGTACTTCCATACT
>CAZJWS010000091.1:0-4942 GCA_964549985.1 uncultured Candidatus Saccharibacteria bacterium
CTGAGCCCATTCTGTAAATTCCCTGGTAGCAAGAGCCGGTTCGACACCTTCATCCATCAGCCGCTCGCGCTCTAGCCCGTGTTCTTCGCAGAACTGGCGGTTACCCGGTATCCAGAGCTCGCTGTCAGGCCGCAGCTCGCGGTAGAAAGTCTCGCCGTACGGTGTTACTGCGCCCTTACTGAGCAGCGAACCATAGCCCGGTATACCATCCGCCTCTACATCGAAGTCCAGATACAGCTGCGGTGCGTTTTGCACAATATCTCTACCGAATTCGTAATATGATCTATTCATACTGCCTCCTTACTTAGTTGCTTACTACTGATTCAATTGGTCCTGCGCCGTTATGGAGTGGGCTTATCGCAGGTACGTATTACCATATAATGGCATAGTTTGGCTCATTCTGCAATCAAAAGCGGCTCATGGCGCGCACAATTTCTAGGGCGGTTGTCATCCGCTCTGTTTCGTCTGGTATGTCCAGGGTTATGCGGTTGGGGTGATCTTGCCACACCTCTTGCAGCCGGGCGTCGAGCGCCAGAGCCGCTTCGGCCTGTTCAAACCGGTGCGGGTTGCTGTCTTTTTGGTATTGGTCTGCAGCAGCAGTCGTAGGCAGGTGCAGCACCAGGTCGTAGCGCGCCAGCATGTCCTCCTCCGCTTGGTTGGTGAGTTCTGCCAGCTCCGCCATGCCGCCTCTTAGATACGAAGCCCCGTCTGGCAGGCCGCGGTCGTAGATGATCAGGCGTTTTTGTTCGGCCGCCGCGCGCTGCAGACTGATCTGTTCGAGTGCCAACTGCGAGGCTGCGACC
The DNA here is from genome assembly GCA_964549985.1 of uncultured Candidatus Saccharibacteria bacterium. GTDB lineage: Bacteria > Patescibacteriota > Saccharimonadia > Saccharimonadales > JACDBH01 > CAZJWS01. The sequence continues at coordinate 804 of CAZJWS010000091.1, forward strand.
GCCGTCTGAAAGCTGCGTTGCCAGTCGTAGCTCCAGGCATGTTGTTCGGATGGTGCAGGGAAGCCTCCGCCCAGCAGTATGGTTGCGACCTCGGGTGCCGTGTAAGCTTGTGTGACTCCGGCATTGATGTGGCGCATCAGGGTCGATTTGCCGCCGGCTGGACCGCCAGTCAGGGCGATCTTAGGTATGTTTTGCATAGTATTCCTTTCTTTAGGCTCGGTTTTCTTGTGCGAGTATGTGCACTATGTCTGTTGCATCCGGCTCTGCGATCAGGATGGCCAGGCGACCAAGGTTTCTGGTAAAGCGCCTGTCCGGCTCGCGTCCGTGGGTGTCGTATAGCCCACCCCTGTCTTCCACTACCACTTCTTCACCGTAGCGGCCCAGCTGCCAGTCGACCGCATCGTGGTTTATCAGTTCGTCTATCTGTTCGGCGTAGGGCGTTTCGTGCACCAGGTGCCAGGCAGGTATGCGCTGATCGTGGCCCAGTCGCCAGAGTGTCCTGGCGATGATGTTACCAGTATCCACCCAGAGTTTCCCGTCTGATTCTGCCGGTATGACTTCTCCCCAGTGTGAATCGATGTAATTCGGTTTCATATATACCGTCGGGAGCGGGATTTTCGATACATAGTCTTCGAGCTGCTCAAGCCTGTAGAGCGGCTCGGTATCCTTTGTTTTACTGCGTTTGCCTTGTTGGACGTCCAGGTAGCCGTGGCGACCAAGGGCCGGCAGCAGAGCAGGACGTATGCCGTTATGAACCATCTTGCCTTGATTGCTTTCCAGAGCTGTCCACTTTGTGCCGCTTTCGTCGGTAGCGTAGCCGTGTGGGGTGATTCGTAGGGTTTCGGACATGATTTCCTCCTTGAGTTACTATTTTTGGGCAAAAAAATACCCCGATTACTCGGGGTATTAGTTCGTGATACTGGATTGTCTGTCTGGTTTCATTTCCATCCTCCGTAGTTATAGTTGGTAGGGTGGGGGATTTTTTGAACCTCTTTTAGAATAGCACATGTGTGCTTATTTGTCAATATTTTTAGTTAGTATAAATTATACTTGTTAAATTTTACATTTTATACTATAATTATCCCTACTTTAGATCTAGATTTCATCAGAGGTGGACGGGGGTAATAACTTCTGATGAGAGCTTGCTCTCCGTCCGTGGCGAACGTTATCGCTTGCACATCACATCCATCAACTGAAAGGAAGCAACGTGTTTGCTACCGTAGTCATCGGCCTACTCCTGATCGCCGCTGTCGCGAGCTTCGTGATAGCACGCCAGCACAAGAGGCGGTCGATCCACGGCAGTCCCAACTCAAGGATTGCCGGTATCGTTGGGGCAGTGCTCATCGCTCTCAGCCTCATGATCCTCGGCTTCAGCACCATCTACACCCAGGACCCGGGCGAAGCCGTCGTGCTCCGTTCGTTCTCCGGCCAGATCGTCGGTACCGACACGAGCTCGGGCATCGGCTTCAAGGCACCATGGGTCAGCACCCGCCCGTTCGACATCCGCAACCAGCGGATCGAGATGTTCAACAACGAGAGCGGCGTCGGCCCGGATGGTGCGGCCATCAGTGCTGGTCTGCAGGGCGGTGCCAACGTCCAGTTCAGCATCGTCGTCCGGTACTCGATCCAGCCCAACAAGGTCGAGGGCATCTACCGCGAGTACCAGAGCGAGGGGAACCTCCTGGACCGTGAGATGCGCCCCGGCGTCCGGGACGAGGCTCGCAATGCCGCGGCCGAGTACGAACCGTTCACGATCAAGGAGAGGCGCGTCGCGCTGAGCCTCCGCATCGAGGAACTGCTGGCCGAACGCTGGAAGGACATCGGCATCATCGTCGACGGTGTCGACATCGGTGAAATCCGGCTCGACAACGCAACTGAGGAGGCGATCACCAACGTCAACGTGTCCCGGCAGCAGGTCGAGACGGCCCGGAACACCCTCGAGGCATCCCGCATCGTGGCCGAGACTGTCAAGGTCGAAGCACAGGCCCAGGCCGACGCCGACCAGATCATCCGCTGTGGAGCCACCACCGAGACCGTCACCGAGACGATCGCTGGCCAAGAGGTCACCACCGCACGCGTCATCCCCAAGGAAGGCGATGAGTGCGAGGAGCGCCTCAACCAGCAGGTGCTGATGGCCAAGTGGCTCGATGTCCTCGAGACGCTCGGCGTCAGTGGCAACACGACCATCGTGGTCCCCAACGACCCCAACGGTGGCCTGAACCTCCAGCCCCGCATCGACCTCCCGGTCAACTCGGGCACCGAGGACTAACGCTTCCTGTGTGATCGACGGGCAACTGTCGCTCTATACACTACTGCCGAACGAGCAGTATCAGTACACCAGAACAACACTGGTATCGTTCCGGTAAGGAGAAACCGTTAATCTCTTGGAGGAGATGTTCTAAACCGATCGGCAACCCGATCACCTTAGAACTCCCTCCCTAGTCTACGAATGAACCAAGTCGTACTGAAGAGCTGTAAGCAGCGAAACTAGTAAAATAAATGCCAAAACATATTTCACGTGAAATGTCTATATATTTTGCTGCTTTTTTGATTAATTTCAAACCGCTTATGGTTGCCTGTAAGAACCGGGTCGGGGTATAGTAGCCGGAACATGACACACGGGGAAATGGCACGCAAGCTGACCGAGCTTGGGTGGGAAGCTCAAATTGAAAATGCAGGCAGAGTGGATCAGAACACCTTGCAGGATCTTAGTACTGCAGCTTATGAAATCGTGGCCAAAGATGAGCCGATTTTTACTGGCAGCAGCCAGGCTTTTGAACGCAGCGCAGACGGCGGTATCAGTAGGATTGCCAGCGAAGCTGACACTTATTTGCTCGGTGGGTTCAGAGGATTCTCTGCAGCAAAAATAAATTACGACATAACCGGAAATAACCCCGAATCACGGCATCAGATTGGCTATAATCTGCTGAACCCCAATGCAAACACACGTTATTTCGTGCCTGTAGAAGCTGTAACTGGTGTTACCATCGTGAACGAGGCTTTCAAGGATGAACCCCTTAAACAGACAGTAGATGAGGCCCTCACAAGTAGCGATACGGCAGCCAGGGTGATGATGCTGGGCGAAGCTTTTGCAAAAAGCCCGGTGTCCGATTTTGTTGTCAGTGTGTGTTGCCACTACCTAAACTGGGTCAATCCGCCGACCAAATACTTCCGCAGTATTACCACCGACACCTGGGTACGTGATCACCCAGAAGCTTTTCTGGTGCCACTGATCCCGGCACCCATCACGGCTTGGGTAGAGCCAGGGGATGAGTTCGGTATTTTTGGTTTTAATACCAATCGTGCTTACCATAAGGCGGATCCGGCTGCACCGGAAACAGAAGAGGTATACTCTAACCGGCGTCTGTGCGTGGTGAAGAAAGCCATCGATCTGCAGGTCTTTCTGGCATTTACGAATACCAGTGGTTTTGAACCGGCCTAGACAGAAGCTATACTGAAGCTATGAATTCCATTAGAACCCAGAAGACTGTCCAATACCTCTGTTCAGCTGAAGCATGCACGCGTGTTCAGTCGTTTCTCAATAATTGTAAGGGAAATGGGTTCTAACGGGATGAAGATATTTGCGTGGAATGTGAACGGTATCCGGGCTGTCATTAAGAAAGGCGAATTTCAGAAATTTATGGCCAAATATCAACCGGATATTTTGTGCCTGAATGAAACCAAGGCAGAGCAGGGGCAGGCCGAAATCGACCTGCCGGATTATGAAGAATATTGGAATTCATCCAAGGCCAAAAAAGGCTACTCTGGCACGGCGATTTTTACCAAGATTAAACCCATCGCCATCATCAATGATATCCCCGAGGAATTTGTAAAAGCCGGCGGACTCATCAATGACAAATACGGCCACAGTAATGATGAGGGCAGAGTAATTGCCGCCGAGTTTGAGGATTTTTACGTGGTAACCGCCTATACCCCAAATGCCAAGGACGACCTGACACGGATTCCGCTCCGGCAACAATGGGACAAAGCCCTGATGCTGTACTGCAAAGCACTTGAAGAAGGACGTATCAACATGCGCCACGCGTCAGTAGACCACGGTTTGGATGAAGTGCAAGGCGGTGGCGAGCAGCAGACCGAGCCGTATCCTCAATACGGTGAGGGAGCAGCACAGCCGCCAA
>CAZJWS010000092.1:0-384 GCA_964549985.1 uncultured Candidatus Saccharibacteria bacterium
CTTGACCCAGGTCGCGATAGATATTGCGGCCGTAGTGTTTAGTGCCGAATCCTGCGTGATATCGACATGCTGTTTGCTGGCGGCATCAAAATCCAGGCTGCGGCTGTTGGCAAATGCCGTACCAGGTACATCCACCGATGGGATCGGATACGAAGCCGAGTCGCCACCCGGCGCGCCAGTATGGCTATCACCAGAGCTGTCGGCCGCAGTCGCACCACCCGAGGTTTCATCAAATTTCAGGTAAGACAGCAGGGTGTCGTTGGTAGGACTGGCCACTGATTTACCTGATTCAAGCCAATAGCAAACATAATACTGCGTTGCGATAGATTGAAATATGCAGTATTTTGAATGTTAACTGGAATATGATCTTAATCCTGTTATAGA
>CAZJWS010000092.1:394-4858 GCA_964549985.1 uncultured Candidatus Saccharibacteria bacterium
TTCTCCAAAATACGCTTATGACTATTGTACCTGCTTCTCCTGTGTTTATATAGTAGAAATTCTCCTTTTGACCCCTATTTTGCCAGCTTATTGTGCATAAGTTTTTTGACTGCAATCCGCCTGCCGGATTTGCTATACTACACGCAGGCGCGAGAGACGCCAAATGTGAGGAAAATTAACGAAGGAGTCTGCCATGGCACAGCCAGGCCCACGGTTGATCTAAGGGTTAGCTCGTAAAACAGCCGCACCGGGAGTGAGTATGCACTCCTGGGATTTTTGTTTGCTTCTGTTCTAAGTATGTGAACCCGCTCATATGCTGTGAATAGCAGGAAAAGGCCGGTGAGAAGAATCGCAAGTACTGACTTGAGGTTTACCCCTGTTTATATTGACTTTTTAGTAAAAATGTGCTACAATGAAAAGATAGGGCCGTTTCTAGCTTTTGGTTAGGAAATAAGGCCTTTGTTTTTTGACAAGCAGACAGAGTTTATGGCATATCTTTCTGTGCTTGACGAAGTCAAAATTACTGTGACTGATTGTAATTTTCTTGTGACAAAACGTAGCAATTGCTACGCAAACGAAGCAAAAAATTTCAAGCAGGCCAGCAATTTTGGCTGCAGTGCACAGATAAGATAGAGCATAAACTCTAATTTGGTACGGAAAAGAGCACTCCCCGAGTTCTGTTTTTCGTACCAAACACACAGAAAGAGAGACCCGGTAGCCATGGGTATTCATCATTTCGTCCGTGCCATCGAGTTGGACGTCAGAGGCGACAAGATCGACGACATCGTCGTTGAGCTCAAGCAACTGGCCAAGCAGCTTGATGCCGCGGCAGAGCACGGGAACACCATGTTCAGATTTGGCTGGAGCATTGGTGACGAGCAATACACTGTCCTCGTCGCCAGCGACACCCACATCGGCCGGTTGCTGAACGAGATCATGTACAAGCGCGTATGGCCCGACGAGCAGAACCGGAACATCTTCGGCCCCTGCCAGGTGAGCCTGCTGGATCCTCTGAGGTAACTGATCCATCCACCACCCACAATCCGAGAGGACCAACTATGTCGCCGTAACCACTTCGGTTCCCCACACCAAGACACCCAAGGAGGTGAATATGCTCAAGCGCAAGCGAATCGTCGCCGCTGCACTGGCCCTGGCCTTCGCCCTGCTCCCCGCAGGCGATGCCCTGATGGCGGCTGGCCCACGGTTGATCTGATCCCGATGGATCAACCATGCGACGCGCTGGCGAGGGGAGCGATAGCTTCAAACCCCTCGCCAGTGGCCGGCCTCTCTTTAGCCCCTGTCTGCTTGTCTTTTCTTTTGTCCTTATGATACAACTATGGCTTGTATCCTGAGCACACAAGAAAACTAGAACCCATTTCAAAACCCCAGTCTGTTAAGCCTGGGGCTGTTCTGGCGAGTACGATGTGCCAGTTCTCGTGCCAAAGCGTATCCGTAGATACGTTGCGAAACGAAACTGGTGCAGCGTACCGTCAGAGCTGTCCCGGGGCTGGAGTGGGGTTTTGAAATGGGTTCTAGAAGTTAATTGTTGCCGACTATGACCAAGATGTCCGCATCCGGAACCGATTCACCCCGCGGCAGGCGCACCACACTCATTCCCAGGCTTGCTGCCATTTTTTGCGCAAGTTCATCATAGCGGTCTGTCACATTGACAACCACTGTCTTGTCAAAACTCTTATTGACCGACTGATCCTGGCTGACTACATCAAGTCCATCAAGCTGCTCCAGCCTGTGTTTGATGTCTTCAGTTCTGCTGGCATCAGTGGTGCCCTGGCGTATAAAAACTTTGGCATCCGGCGGTGTAAAGGTGCCACTGCGCACAATTTTATCCTCGTCTGGGCGGAATAGAACGGATTTTTTTGCCTTGTAATACAGCAGAACTTTATCGCCATTCTTGGCCCCTTCCAGGAATGGCTGGTTGACCTTGCTCTCGTCATCTACCGTCAGAATTACAGGGTTGCCGTCGCCCTGGATTTGCAATTCGCGGCTGACACGGATAACAATTTCGTCATTAGTCATGGTGGCTTGGTCATTGCGCCACAACACGAAAACTGTCACCAGCACCGCAAAGATAAGGATGCCGATCAATACAAACTTGTAGCGTGATATGCTGCCCCCGAACGATTTGAGCCGCCCTGATTTGGTTGGCTGATCTGGCTTTTTGGAAGTTTTTTTGGGCGTGGGCTTAAGCCCCTTCCTAGGAGCATCATCTGTCTCAACACTGCCCTTTTCTATAACCATTATTACTATTCTACCCTACTGGACTACAAAATAGTTGAAGCCGTAAGTGGCATTTGGTTCTGGCTGGTCTTTGAAGAATACCTTGAAGCCAGTCAAAGTTTGCTCGGTGTAATATTTGATATCCGAGGCAGCACTGGTGGTTGGCGTCAAATTGACCCGTGGCTTGGCTGTGAAGGCACTGGCGAAAATCACCTCGAACTGCTGGCCGACCTGCGTAGCGGCTTCCAGCACCAAGCTGACCTCGCCAGCGCTATCATTGCCCGAAACCTCGGCTACTGCGACCCCAACAGGGATAATCGTTGGCTTTGAGCCAACTGTGATTATCTTGCCGTTTACGGTCAGATTAGCTACTGACACATTCCCCGCAACAGTCAGCTGCGGGAAGTTGCCCGCGGCTAATGCGTCAATGCGTGCGTTCACATCATTAATAAGCTGCTGCACCCAAGCAGTTTTTGCCCAGTCAGTATCCACGACCAGTGGCGCCCGGTTTTCAAGTGCCGCAATGCGCTGTTCGCTACTTTCAACCTTTAGGTCTATTTCTTTGACACTGGATACCAGGAGCGCGGTAATCGTGTTTGGATTGAAGCTGGAGATCTCACCGTTAGCGTCGTACCGCACGGCTTCCGGGATTACACCCGCAACTTGCTCGGCGATAAAGCCAACATCCTGCTGGCCGGTGCTGGTCCAGGTGTAGTTCACTGGCTGCAGCAGGCGCAATTCGGCAAGCCCTGCCTCCAGACCGGATATATTTGACTTAAAGCGTTGGCTTGATGTACAAGTTGCCAGCACACCAGTTGATGCCCGGCAGATATGGTTTGCCGTATCGCCTGTCGGCAGGGCAGAAAGTAGTACCAAACCGCCCGTTGCACCCACATAGCCCGTGGACAAATCACCCAGCAGAACACCACCAATATTCAGCTCATTACTTGCGGTTCCCGAAGACGGATTAACATTATTGCCGATCATAATATTGTTGGAGCCACTAGTTATGCTGCTGCCAGCCTGGTAGCCGAGGCCAATATTGTTAGAACCGGTGACACCGTATAGTGATTGAGCTCCAAGCGCAATGTTGTTATTGCCTCCATTAGCAGCATACATCGATATGAAGCCCAGGGCGATGTTATCACTACCCGTGGTGTTGGCATTTAATGCGCCATCTACCATCGCAATGTTACGGCTACCGCTGGTGTTGTTGTAGAGGACGTGGTTGCCCAGCGCTACGTTATCCGAGCCTGTATTGTTGTGGAGCGTGCTTGGGCCAAGCGCAATATTACGCTGGCCGCCCTCGGAGTTATACATTGCCGTATGACCAAGAGCGATGTTGCTTGAGCCAGATGAATTCTGCGTAAGCGCGCCATCACCCACAGCTATATTGCTGCTGCCGGATGTGTTGGTTTGCAATGCATTTTGGCCAAGAGCAAGGTTATCCGTACCCGAGGTATTGCTCGACAAAGCGTTACTGCCGCCAAAGAAGTTCCTGTTGCCATCCAAGGTAATTGGCGACCCGCCACCTGCACCAATACAGTCTACCCAGGTGCTGTTTTGGTAACAACGGAATTTATTTGCGTTGGAATTGTAGTACATTCCACCATTTACGCCAGTGGGGTCACCAGAGTTAGTCTTGATATCAAGCACTAATAACTGGCCCGTGGTATTAGAGGTGCCGATAACCAGGTTGCTGTTCGTATAGTTCGAGCTGGTTAGGATTCCGGCGATGTTGAGCTGATTACTACCTGTTGCGCTTGCGGCGTCCAGGTTATAGCCGATGATGATATTTTGGGAGCCAGAAGTAATATTGTCACCGGCTTGATAACCAATACCTACGTTACCTGTGCCAGTACTGTTCATTAAAGCACTGGTCCCGATAGCAACGTTCTGGCTGCCCCCTTCAGACTGGTGCATAGCCATATAGCCCAGGGCAATGTTAGCTGAGCCGCTGGCGTTATCGCTGAGGGCATAGCCGCCAATGGCTATGCTGTTGTCACCGGTGCTGTTATCGCTGAGGGCCATTGATCCGAGGGCGATGTTGTGGCCGCCCTGGTTAACGCCAAGGGTGCTTTCACCAAGGCCGATACTGTTCGAACCGGTAGCAAAGACCATTGCATATTTACCCAGGGCAATGTTGTTACTGCCGGACACGTTATCCTGCAATGCCCGGAAGCCTAGACCAATGTTGGCATTCGTAGTGCCGTCATCCTGGAGCCC
>CAZJWS010000093.1:0-4636 GCA_964549985.1 uncultured Candidatus Saccharibacteria bacterium
TCCAATTATACGATGCTGCAAAACTATAACAAATCTTAGCCCATAGCGTAATATATGTTAGATATTAGTTCAGGAGTTCTGTGATTTGGTTTACCAAGGCCAGCGCATGTACACCGGCCTGCTTTTCGATAGTGATGTACGGATCGTCCAACACCCCGCCTGTATAAGATTCTATACGCGGAATTTCCAATCCTACGCGGTAAAGGGGCTCTGCTTCAGTTAACTCTGGGGCTTCCTTGTGCTGTTCGACCTGTTCAATATATAAACCATCGCTAAAAAACTTTTCGGACCACTCTTCATATCCATGGATATAGTAATGATCATTCGTTAATTTGTGCCTCTCAAGCCTTGCCCTTAGGCCGTTAATTATCACGTGACCCTCCACAAATTTTTCTCTTGGCTGTAGCAGCGGAGTGGTCAGATGCTCGTACATACTTCTACCAAGAAGGTGGTCTCTTGTTGTCAGAGTACAGTCTATAAGTGGTTCGCTGCGCTTCTTGGATTGTTTGCGGCCCCGCCCGCCTTGGCGATTCATACGGTCGAGGTGGAGTGCAACCATCCGGCCGCCCAACACGCGGGCCCTCTGCTGTAAAATCCCCAAATCAGACACTGTGGCCTCTTGAGCCTCGACAGCGGCGGCACGGCGTGCTCCCTCGGCATTAATGGTATCCGACTCTATTCTGCGGATACGATTAATAAGCCTTGTTGTCAGCCCGGAGCTCATAGTGAGCTCTACTCTACCATCTTTACCTGTTTTCGTACAATTTTGGCACGGGCTTCGGCCACGTCACGCATGCTGTCGTACTTGTCGAACTCATCGATGATTGGTTTGCCCAGGATCTGTTCAACAATATCTTCGATGGTTACCAGACCAGTAATTTCGGCAAATTCATTAACGACCAAAAATAAATGTTGCTTGGTACGGATAAATGCCTGTAGTACGTGGTCAAGTTCGCGGAACTCGTTCACAAAATGCGCCGGGGTATGCATAAGTTCAGTCACGCGGGTATGCGCCTTTACATCCAGGAGGTCTTTGAGGTACAAGATGCCAACAACGCGGTCATCGGCCATGGCAAACACCGGAAACCGCGAATGGCCGGTCTTGTGCAGCTCGTCCAGCAGCACCGGACTCAGCACATCATCTTCCTTCACTGACACAATCACACTACGCGGTGTCATTACGTCATGCACGGTCTTTTCGCCAAAGGCCAAACCATGCTTGATAATACGGAGCTCATCCGCCGATAGGTCGGTATCATCCGGCGAGATCGCGCTGAGCATATGAGTCATCTCCCTGCGGGTCATCCTGACTGGCTGCTCGGCTATAAACCGGTCAAATACCCGGCCCAATGTCAGAGTAACGGGTTTTAATGCCTGAGCCAGGGCCAGCAATGGGCTGCTCAGAGCTACTAGCAAGCGTGTGCCCACCGGCCGCAAATACAGCTCGGTTAGCACAATAAACACCAAGAATAGCGTGATCGCGCCTACTAGCCATGCCAAGACACCCCACATACTGTAAGCCAGCAGTACCAAAGTGCCGCTAATAGCCAGTGAACGAAATATCTCAAGCGTCAGCAACACTGCCGAACCACGTGCCTTGAGCGGATAGAGCGACTTCGATACAACATCACCCTTGCGGGCCCAGTAGCGCAAGTGGGGCGTAGACAAGTTGCGCAGCGATTGCACCATAGCGGTCAGCAGCACCGACACTACAAAACCTACAAGCAGAAGTATTGTCATAATTATATCCATTGTACCACCACTGTTGCTGAAGTTGTTTGTAAATATCGATAGAGTTGGATACTCAGGCTGGTTTCAGGTATCATACGTACTATTGATCTAAAGGGAGCTCTATGAATCCCGTTACACTACTAGCAATTACTGCGTCTGGTGATACGAGGAGAATAGTTTTCTTAGCAATAGGTATTATGAATACAAGAGGAGTGTAACGGGATGAACAAACGAACTGTTGGAATTATCATCGGTGTAATTGTGGCCATTGCTGGCTTTTGGTTTCTAACTCAGCCCGCCAAAGACTCTGGCACTAAAGCCGAACCGACTAATCATGTTTTGGGCGAAGGCTCAACCGGCGTTGTCTTGATAGAATATGGCGATTTTCAGTGCCCTGCCTGCGGCTCTTACCATCCAATTTTGCAGCAGGTCAAAGAGCTGTACAAAGACCGCGTAACTTTCCAGTTCCGTCACTTCCCGCTTGAGTCCCTGCATAAGAATGCCCGTGCTGCCTCACGTGCTGCCGAAGCTGCTGCTGCCCAGGGTAAGTTCTGGGAGATGCACGACTACTTGTTCGAAAACCAGATGGCCTGGCAGGATACCGGTGATCCCGTCAGTATCTTTGAAAACTATGCTAAGATCATCGGCGTAGAGGACATGGCCAAGTTCACCGAAGACTACAAGAGCAGCACCATTAATGGCCTCATCAATGCCGATCTTGATGCTGGACGCGCTTTGGGTGCCTCCTCTACCCCAACCTTTGTGCTTGACGGTGTAAAATTAGACGACAATCCAGCTGCCTCAGTCCAGGCCTTTTCGGTACTACTCGATGAGGCTATTGCCAAAAAGACCGGTCAACAGCCAACACAGTCAACTGAACAGTCACCCACCCAAGAGCAAACCACTCCAGCAGAAGAAAATACCACCGAATAGCAGTGACAGCAACTTTGATGAAGGGCGACTCCATGGTCGCCCTTTTGTTTTAGCTTTGCCCTACTAACCAGTACACTTGTGTGAAAGAAGGCCAAATAAAAAATCCACCTCTGCACCTCGCTCCAGCATCGGTGGATTTTCTAGTAGTGAAGAAATTGCTGCCAAGCAGCGCGTTTAATCCGCACTGGAACATTCGCAGGCTTGCTATGCACAACCTTTACCTTGATAGGCATTTTATTTGTAACCCTTATCTAACGACAAACAGACTTACGCGTCTCCGGTACGTAATTCTCCTTGTTCAGTTTTTAATTTTTGTTTTCCATATGAGCACTCGCATTGCCCTTGGATACAAGAATAATAATACTTGTGCTTTACGACGCCGTCAAGCCCGCCTGACACTTTTGTATCAATTATCCACAGCAACCTAACAAATTATTTTTTGGCTGGTTTATTAGCAGGATTATCCCCGCCCAATGGATGGTTTAACAGACTTACTACTTGGTCTGCCACTTGCCCGACCGGACTCTTGCGACGGGAATGGGCCGATGCCAGCTTGTGGTGGAATTTATCCAGTGCCGGACTATGGTGTTTGACACGGATTTTTTGGAATTCTTCGTTCAGGAGCGCCAACTCTTCATCACTCATTTCTTCTATATCTATGAAGGAGTCACGGGCCCGAGTGGCGCGCAGCAGCTCGTCGAGCTTGATCTGCATGGCTTTACTATCGCGGTTCTGCGTGTTCTGAATCAAAAAGACCATTAAGAACGTCACGATGGTTGTACCGGTATTAATGACCAGCTGCCAGGTATCAGAGAATCCAAATGCCGGACCGGTTAGGGCCCAGATTGCCACCAGTAGCACTGCCAAACCAAAGGCCATTGCCGAACCCGCAAGATTCGAAACAGTATGGGCAATGCGGCGAAAGAGTTGTTTCATGACCATTAGTATAGTACATCGGGCCGGACATTGCCCAAACATAACCGTTCCATGCTACAATGGCCTGTAATGCACGGCGAATTTTTCACCGAACTGAGTCTCGTTATTCTTGTGACCGTTGGCGTATCGATCATCATGAAGCTGATCCGCCAGCCGTTGATTCTGGGTTACATTCTGTCCGGCCTGATTGTGGGGCCTTCTTTTCTAAACCTTATTCATTCCAACGAAATGTTTGAGGCTTTCTCAGCGCTAGGTATTGCCTTGCTGCTGTTCATTATTGGCCTAGGAATGCATATTTCCGAATTCAAGCAGCTCGGTAAGCCGGTGTTTATTGCCGCAGCCACGGTATTGCTGACGGTGGGTACGCTTGGATACACTGCCGGTTCACTGATGGGCTTTACCAAAACCGAAGCGCTTATTACCGCCTTTGCACTGTTCTTTAGTAGCACCATTATCATCGTCAAAATCTTGTCTGATAAGAAAGAGGCCAATCGTCTACATGGCCAGATTGCTATCGGTGTGATCCTGCTGGACGATATCGTTGCCACCCTGGCACTGCTCTTTGTAGTTGCCGGCGAAAACGGCGGTCTGTCAGCGATAGAAATCGTCAGCCTGTTCCTGAAGGGATTGGCACTTCTGCTGGTGCTATACATTGCCAACACGCGTGTCTTGAGCCGTCTGACTAAGGTTATGGCCTCTTCGCAGGAGCTGTTATTCTTGTTTGCGCTTGCCTGGGGCTTTGGCATCGCGGCTTTGTTTGATTTTGCCGGCTTTTCTATTGAGGTCGGCGCACTGTTTGCCGGTGTCTCCCTGGCCTCACTGCCATACACCCAGGAAATTGCCGCCCGGCTCAAGCCCCTACGTGATTTCTTTGTGGTCTTGTTCTTTATAACCTTGGGCAACAGCTTGCATCTTGGAAACCTTTCGGCCGCACTGGTACCGGCGCTGGTACTTGCCGCTATTGTGATGCTAGTGAAACCATCTGCTATTATCGGCTCGCTTGGCATACTTGGCTACCCGAAGCGTGTTGCATTCA
>CAZJWS010000094.1:0-590 GCA_964549985.1 uncultured Candidatus Saccharibacteria bacterium
CCTGATGACGGTACTATCTATGCCTATGCGGTAGATCGCGGCGCATCTCCTATGGGCAACACGTTATACGCGGGGGCGTCGGCGCAGTTTACGGCGGCAGCATTCCTTGGAATCGATTCAACACTGACAGATGGAGGGTTTTATACGGCTTCTCAACGTGATGTTGATTCGGGAAACACAGTCCCCGCTAAGGGGCTTAGTATAGCCAATACTGGTGGTAGTGAGTTTGGCGATCCAAGCGATCTGACACGTTGCATCACAGACTATTACACTGATACGCAAGACACCGCTCTGCCAGCACAAGGGTCATTGCCTATGGGGGCATTTCCGGCAGGTAAATCCCGCTATGTATTAAGTGGCGACCAGACGCTCGGTGCGTTGACAATTGATCCAGGGCAGCAGGTGGCAATCTATGTAGACGGTGACGTCAACCTGACTGACCAGATACAAGTGAACCAGTCGGCTGCAAGCTTTGCTGATATGCCATTCTTTGCACTGATCGTGATTCCACGATTGGCTTCAGCCTTGCCTGAGTCAAGAAGTAATGTTTCACCAGCCTTTGATGACTGTATCCTTCCTGATTTGGCCAG
>CAZJWS010000094.1:600-4570 GCA_964549985.1 uncultured Candidatus Saccharibacteria bacterium
GGACGGCTTGTATATTGCACAGCCAACACAGGTGGAGCCAGATATTGACACTGACGACACTGGTCCTGACACTAATGGTCCGGACACTATTAGTGACGGTAATATTTACACCTGTACCAATGGCATGAGCTTTATTTCTCCCGGGTCGTTGTACGCCAGCTGTCAGACCCAGCTGGTGGTCAATGGCTCCCTCATTGCGCAACAGGTACGATTCCTCAGGACCTTTGGCACTTTGGACAACGCATTGCCAGGTGAAGCACCGGCTGATTTTGGCACCGGAGCCGGCGGTTCGGCGGCTGAGGTGATTAACTACACGCCCGAGATGTACCTGGGCCCAACGCCGCTCAAGCAGCCGTTTGACGGGCCGGCCAACAGCACGGTAGATGACTACGATTCGATCATTAGTATGCCACCTGTGTATTAAATGGGGGCGAAATATGTCAAAACTAACAAAAACGGGTGGCAAGGCGTAAAGCTTATGCTATACTCGGAGTAATTATGAGTTCTGTTAGAGTTGATTTGATTAACTTAGCTTTGACGGAACAATAAGGGTGGCACATGATATTGAATAAAAAGCAACAAAACAAGGCAGGACTCTAACAGGATGAGCATACTGAGTGGGGTATCTAATTTCTTTGGTCTCGACATAGGCACCACTGCGGTGCGGGTAGTGCAGCTGCGTGGTAGCGGGTCGACCAAAGCCCTGGTGAAATACGGCTATATGCCGATAGATGCCAAATTGTCCATGTCTGATGCCAAGGCCGACCAGCAAAAGGTGGTGCAGGTGGTGCGCGAGTTGCTGGAGCAGGCTCGTATTACGACGCGCGATGTAGCAGTTGGCTTGCCATCAAACAAAGTCTTTACCACCGTTGTAGATATGGACCATCTGAACCCATCTGAGCTTGAGAAGACTTTAGTGTATCAGGCCGATTCATTAATCCCGACCCCAGTATCAGAAAGCAAAATAGACTGGGCGTTACTCGGTGAATCACCCAAAGAGGCCGGCAAGGTTGAGGTGCTGCTGAGTTCGGTTCCAAATGAGTTCGTTGAGACACGGTTAGACTTGCTTGAGGCAATTGGACTCAATGTGATCGCTTTTGAGCCGGACAGTCTTGCATTAGCCCGGGCGCTAACAGCTGCCGACAATCCGGCGCCAGCAATGGTAATCGATATTGGCAGCAAGACAACGGACATTATTATTACGATGGCGGGAGCGCCGCGCTTGATACGTTCATTGCCTACCGGTACGGATGCTATTATTCGCTCGGCGCTGCAGAATCTGAATATCGACGAGAAGCAAGCCCAGCAGTTTGTGTTTAAGTTTGGTTTGGGCAAAGACAAGCTGGAAGGCCAAATTTATAACGCCATCATCGGTACGGTTGATCTGCTGGTGAGCGATATCGACAAGTCTATCAAGTTCTTTGCCTCACGCTACCCAACGCTCAAGCTGGACCGCATTATTGTGACGGGCGGAGCTTCGGTATTGCCGGAATTCCCATTGTATCTGGCCAATAAATTTGGCGTGAATGTTGAGATTGGTAACGCGTGGCGGAATGTGGCATTCCCATCTGATCGGCAAAACGAACTTCTGGCAGTATCCAACCACTTTGGTGTGGCAGCTGGCCTGGCGGAGAGGAACGAGTAATGATTCAGTTCAACATGCTTCCCCAGGTCAAGATAGACTACATCAAGACCAAGCGCCTGAAACGTGCGGTTATTGCCGGGTCAGTTGCTTTTGCCGGGTTGTCCATTGCGATTGTACTGGTGACACTTTCGTTATCTGCAGTACAGAAAAGACACTTATCGAACCTTGATAAGGACATCAAGAAGCTTACGGCTGAGCTAGAGAGTATTCCGGATTTGAGTAAGATGTTGAGCGTGCAGAATCAGCTCAACACACTGCCAACACTGTATGCCGGTCGTCCAGCAGTCAAGCGCCTGCCAGGCTACCTTGATCAGACAACGCCGTCAGGTACTATTGGCTTGAACCGTGTTACGGTAGATTTCTCGACCTCCAAGCTCGAAGTAGCCGGTACAGGAAAGTCGCTTGAAGAGGTAAACCGCTACGTTGATACGCTCAAATTTACCTCATATCGGGTGGGCGATGTTGCCGAGACAACGCCGGCATTCACTGATGTGGTTTTGGGTACATTTGGACGTGATGACAAAGGTGCTTCGTTTACGATTACACTTACTTTTAACCCGGCTATCTTTGATCAGTCGCAGGACATACAGCTGGTCATTCCGCAGATCGTGACAACGCGTTCACAAGTGGAATCGCAAACAACAAATCTTTTTAACGATACTAGTCCGGGGGTTCAGTAATGGCGACACTCAACACAAAGGGAACCAAGCGGGTCCAGGTAGATAAAGACAAGACAGTTATCTTCGTAACCGTTGCTGCTGCGGCGGTAATCAGCGTTATGGCACTGATGATAAGCAAGGGTATCTGGTCTCAGTCGAGTTATCTTGGTAAGGTTGCCGACCAAAAAGAGGTTGCCGTGCGACAGCTTAAGGCTAACAAAGCTTCTGCGGATCAGCTCAAGTCCTCGTATGATGCCTTTAAGTCGCAAAGCCCCAATCTCATTGGAGGCAGTGCAACCGGTGAGGGGCCTCGCGATGGTGATAATGCCCGGCTGGTGCTGGATGCATTGCCGAGCAAGTATGATTTTCCGGCACTGACAACAAGCCTGGAGCAACTACTCTTTGGTTACAAGGTTAACGGTATCGTTGGTAATGATGATGTAGTGATACAGCAGGCCAATACCACTTCAGCACCAGTTGAAATTCCGGTTACGGTGGATTTTACGGCTAATTACGACGGCGTGAAAACACTTATCGATACCTTTGATAAGTCAATTCGTCCATTCCATATCACCCGGCTGGAATTCCGTGGTTCCAACAGTAATCTCCAGACTACTTTCGCGATGAAGACCTTCTATCAGCCGGAAAAAACAGTAGAAATCACCAAAAAGGAAGTGCAATGAATCCCGTACAAAACCAGAAGACAAGCATAAGTCGCCGGACGGTTGAAGTAGACCGGAGTTTTCAGACGTACATGGTACGTGGGAAGGTAAGTGGTTTTTAACGGGATGAAACAGCAAGATATAGCAATCTTGGTCGGTATCGTGGGCTTTGCGGCGATTGTATCCTACTTTGTTTCGACGAGTTTCATCACTCCAAGTGACAAAAAAGAGCAGGCCGAGGTTGTGGGCGCGATCGGCTCTGAGTTTGTAGTGCCTGATTCAAAGAACTTTAATGCTGATTCAATTAATCCAACTAAGCTTATTAGAATTGCACCAAACGAGAACACCCAGCCGTTTACGCAAGGCCAGTAAAAGGGGGTCAGGGTGAGTGTTTTATCAGCAACAACCCAAAAACAGGTTGAAGAACAACTGATTAAAGAAGGCTTGCTGCAACAGAGCAAGCTGACTGAACTGCGTCAAAAGGCTGAAAAGTCCGGTACGCCTCTGTTTTCGCTGTTGATTTCTGAGGGCGGAGTTGATGCCGAGAATCTCACGAAAGTCACCGCTCAAGTGACCAAGGTGCCCTATGTAAACCTTACAAATGCACCGATAGATCAGGCGACCTTGGAATTATTGCCACACGATATTGCTGAGCGGTATATGGCCGTGCCATTGGGCGAGATGCAGCACCGGCTGGTAGTGGCTATGCTTGATGCCGATAACGTGCAGGCAGTGGATTTCCTGAGCAACAAGATTGGCCGCCCGCTCAAGGTCTATGCAGCTTCAGAGCAGGGTATACGAAGCGCCCTGATGCTCTACAAGGCCAGTTTGGATGATAATGTAGCCAATGCCTTTGCCGAAACCGAAGAGCCCGAAGAAGACTCCAAGGCTAAGGGTAAAGCTAAAGATAAGAATATCCGTACTATTGTGCAGGATTCGCCGATCAGCAAGGCGCTCAGCACTATCCTGGAATACGCTGCCAAGAACCGGGCATCAGATATTCA
>CAZJWS010000095.1:0-4548 GCA_964549985.1 uncultured Candidatus Saccharibacteria bacterium
GCCGGGTGCCGGGGTGCTCGGAGAGCGCGGTGATCACTCCGTAGCCAATGTTCAGGCGGCCGAAGCGGGTACGTGATGCCTTCAGCACCTGGTCCAGGTGATCTTCTGCGTTGACGGTATCGAGTGCAGCCATGATGGCCTCCTTTTTTGGGTAGTGGGGCTAGCGGGAAGCTCGCGGGCGATGGGTGCGCTGGCGCTTGTCGTCCTGGAGGATGTGTTCTGGCAGGCTCTTGAACCAGCGGATGAGCTTGTTCTTGCTGCCTGGCTGTGCTGGAGCGGTCGTGAGCTTGCGTGTCTCTGCCATCTCGGGTGTGTGATCAGCAGCGGCTTTCCATGGATGGGGCTGTTCGGACATGGTGGTTCCTTTCGGGCCAAGAATCTATAGTTCCTGATGCAAAAACTAGGGCTGCTAGGAGCCGCACTTTACGCATCAGGAAGTCTCGTCTACTTGTCAAGTAACAGGGGAGCAAAATGGCTCAACCCAATGTCGTAAAAATAACATAAAATACCGCAAAAAGCAATATATTGTCCCAATATGAATTCTACTAAACATAGCTACATATTGTCATGACGCTGTTGGAGGCAAACTAACAGATCAATATCTCTGTACCAGGAGGGCGGTTTAGGATAAAATCATGGGTAACTATGAGTTTTGGTACAGAAGTACCCGGTATGGTGCATGACGAGTATGAATTCGTTGGCCGGCAAATTGAAGCCGGCGAGGTAGCTATTGGCAGTGACATGGCGAGCTGTGTCCGTGAGTACGTGGCCCAAGAATTCCTGCCAGCAATTGATACAACTAGAGTGGTTGAGCTGGATAATGAACATGACCTCTCCGAAGGCCGCAAAAGCTACAGCTATCTCGGATCGGATGGCCGCATGCACCGGTTCTTCGCGGGCGTGGCTATGCATCACGGCGACGATACATGGACACTTGGCGTGCTTACAACCGACACTCTGACCGGTCAGGTGCAGCACCGCAAAATGAAGCTGCATCGCTTCATTGTATCTGCGGGGGAGGTGTTGGAGGCCTATGTGCAGAAAAAATTTATTATAGACATGGCTGATCTCGATATAGATTCTGTTTTGAAGCATGACAATAGCGTGCTCAGGCGCAAAGCTATTGAGATGCCGCTGACGGATACCGACTGCTGGCAGCTATTAGCCCAGTTGGACACACTCAAGCAGCAGGGCAAGCCAGAGACGTATCTGGGTATAGCGGCCAATCTCTATCCCTAGAAGCCATTTCAAAACCTCAGCCTGTGAAGTGAAAGCTGTGCTGGCGGTGCGATTTGTTGGTTCTTGTGACAAAGCGTATCTGTAGATACGCTGCGAAGCAAAACCAACGAAGCGTGCCGCCAGCACAGCTTGAGGCTGGAGTAGGGTTTCGAAATAGGTTCTATGCTCGTTCTATGTTTCCCTCTGTTAGAATACGTACATGCATGAGTTGACAACTCTCAAGGGTATTGGGCCGAGCACCGCCAGGGCCTTTGCCGGTATCGGCATCAATTCGGTGCAAGATCTGTTGCATTATTACCCTCGTACGCACCATGATTATTCTGAGATAACCCCGATTAAATCCGCTAAGCCGGGCATGGTGACAATCCAGGCCGAAATCAGCTCGGCCAAGGGCCGTTATGTGCGCCGCGGTATGCATATTACCGAGGCGGTGGCATCTGATCCGACCGGTTCTATTCGACTAATTTGGTTTAATCAGCCGTACCGCGAGGACGCACTGAAGCCTGATCAACAGTACTATGTAACTGGCAAGCTGGAATTGCGGCACCAACGTTTTGCTATCCAGAACCCTAGCGTGGAGCTGGTGAGCGACATGCCAGTGCACACGGCGAGGATTGTGCCTGTATATCGTGAGTCCAAGGGCGTGACAACCGTGACAATCCGTAAAGCCATGGCACAGGCAGTGAAGCGGGCGCCCGAACTGCCCGATGTACTGCCGGACTGGATTCTAAAAGAGTACAAGCTGCTCAGGTTTGGTCAGGCGGTGACTGAGCTGCATTTTCCCTCTTCGGCCGAGGCACTAGCGGCTGCCAAGCGCAGCCTGGCATTTGTAGAAGTGTTTGAACTCATGCTGGCCTCGCAAATTATCAAACAAGAGATAGCTGGCGAAGTGTCACCGGCTATCGCCTTTAACGAGAAACTCGCCCAAACATTTGTCAGCAGCTTGCCGTTCAAGCTGACTGATGCCCAGCGCAAAGCCGCCTGGCAGATTCTGCAAGACATGGAGAACACCACGCCAGCCAACCGGTTGGTAGAGGGCGATGTGGGAAGCGGCAAGACAGTGGTTGCGGCGCTGGCGGCAGTTATGGCAGTGCATGCGGGTTATCAGGTGGCGCTGCTTGCACCCACCGAGCTTCTGGCTCGCCAGCACGCCGAAGGTATTACCGGGCTGCTCAAGCCGCTTGGACTTGATGCAGGCGTTGGATTATTGGTGGGTAGCCTCAAACCGGCTCAAAAGAAAGCGGCACAGGAAGCTTTGGCAGATGGCCGGATCCGATTGGCTATTGGTACGCATGCTTTGCTGCAGGGTTTAGCCGTGCAAAATCTGGGCCTGGTCATTATCGACGAACAGCACCGTTTTGGAGTAGAGCAACGTAAGGAGTTGCTCAAAACCAATAAGCTTATGCCGCATGTGTTATCCATGACCGCCACGCCAATCCCGCGCAGCCTCGCATTAACTCTGTACGGTGAGCTTGATATCAGCCTGCTGGACGCTCTGCCACCCGGCCGCAAGCCCATCCAGACCACCATTGCTTCGCCGGTGTCGCGTGAGCCTATGAACGCCCATATTCGCGCAGAAATTGATGCCGGCCACCAGGTCTACGTAGTCTGTCCGGTTATTAACGAAGAAAACAAGCTTGCTACCATGAGCGCCGAAGCTATGTATAAAAAACTCAGCACCTCGACCTTCAAAGACAAGCGGATAGGCCTATTGCACGGCAAGCTCAAGGCGGAAGACAAGGAAGCCGTGATGCGGGAATTTGTTGCCGGTAAGCTCGACATACTGGTAGCTACCACCGTTATCGAGGTGGGCGTGAACGTGCCCAATGCGACCATCATGGTCATCGAGGGTGCGGACCGGTTTGGCCTGGCGCAGATGCATCAGCTACGCGGCCGGGTAGGGCGGAGTTCGGATCAGGCATATTGCTATATTGTACCCAGTGACAGCAAGGCGCCCAGTAAGCGGCTGCGGGCGCTGGCTCAGTCGACTGACGGGTTCCGGCTGGCAGAGCTGGACCTGGAGCTTCGTGGTCCGGGGGCTATTTATGGCACGTTGCAGTCCGGTGCGCTTGATCTGAGGTTTGCCACGCTGACCGATCATACACTGCTAGCCGATGCTCGCAGGGCCGTCAAAGACTTTGTAAGCAAGCAGGAGAGTCTTGAAACATATCTTGAGCTCAAGCAGCGCGTGCGCCTGGCCCAAGCAGTCATCACCTTAAATTAGTAGTATTTACCGTTCACTATTCACCATTCACCATACATTCACCGTGATCTGTTTACCATGGAACTGCACAGTAAGTGGTGAATGGATTACGCATGGTGAAAGGTGAAAGGTTAATGGTAAAATCGGTTTAAGTATGTATTCCGGAATGCACGTCACTAAATATACGGGTCGGATTATTGGTGCGCATCAAAAAATCGACCGTATCGCCCGCCGTCATGTGGGCGAACTTTTGCCGCCGGATACACAGTTTCCCTCTATCGGGGATATCCTGAAGTTTGAAGGAAAGAACGGGCCCGATGGTATCAAGATCAAGAGCCCGGCCCGTGACGAACCGTGGCACTACATTGATCCGCTCAGTGATGATCATGACGAATTCCTGGCAATTCTGACTAAGCACTACGACGAGCTGGTCACGCATCTGAAAAAAGATAATTACGAGCGCTCTGCATTCGAGGCGGCATGGCTGGCGCATACCATCGTAGATGGTCTCACACCGGCGCACCACTATCCATACGAGGAAAAGCTAGAGGAGCTCAGTGGTCGCGGCAAAGAAGAGCGTACACGAATCCGCGACAAAATTATCCAAAAAGGCGAGACCAAAACAGCCACACTGAAAAACTTCTATAAATTCTTTGGCCCGCGCGGGCTTATGATGGGACATGTGCTGTTTGAGCAAGGCTTTGCCTATATTATTAGCCCACTGCGTTTGCCTGACGCCCGGCCTACAAGTGAAGATTTGCAAGAATTTAAAGAGTATGGACTCGAGGAATACTTTATCCGCAAGGCACGCGAGATTGCAGTAAGCGATATCTACAACCGGTATTTGGAAAAAGGCTGGACTCCAGCCTTGAGCAATGAAGTTCGCCATCACCTGGCGCCCATTATGGTCCGGACCGTTACGGTGGTTTGGTACAAAGCCGCACAGGAGGCAGGCTTGGCATGAGGGTTATTGCTGGTAAATTAAGCGGGCGTACATTTGAATCAGTGAGCGGACACCGGACTCACCCAATGAGCGAGAAAATCCGCGGGGCAATCTTTAACGCACTTGGCGATATCGAGGGCCTTACGGTACTGGATGCCTACGG
>CAZJWS010000096.1:0-945 GCA_964549985.1 uncultured Candidatus Saccharibacteria bacterium
GGATCAAATCGGCCCAAGGCTTCATCCAGTAACTCTATTCGAGTGCTGTCGGCTTGTTCTGCCATTTAGGCTCGCAAACCCACCGCTTTTTGGACTTTTAGGAGGGTTTCTTTGGCTTGCGAGTTCATAATCGCCTCTGATGACTCTAATTTGGTAGCGATGTCACCATCTGCTATTCCTGCCAACCGGCCTTGTAGGCCCTCGAGGAAGGCTACAAGGGCATTTGCGGTCTCTTTCTTGAGGTCGCCGTAGCTGGTTTTACCCGTCCACTCCTTTGCTACCTCTGTTACACCCCTGTTGGTAAGAAGTGCCAGAATAGTCAATAGATTAGAAATACCTGGTTGTTTCTCCCAATCAAGGTTGATTATCCCTATGCTATCTGTAGTGGCGCTCATAATCTTTTTAGCACTTGTCTTGGGGTCATCGGAGAGGAAAATCACGCCTTTGCCGGTTTCATCGGATTTACTCATCTTTTTAGTCGGATCCTGCAGATCTTTAATGCGCAGGCCTTGGTCTTTGCCAAAGAATTCGTGCTGAGCTTTAACGGGCTTTGGTATCACAAAAAGCTCGCCAAAGCGGCTATTCATGCGCTCGGCAATGTCACGGGTAAATTCCAGGTGCTGTGTCTGGTCTTCGCCCACGGGTACATAAGTCGAGTTGTAAAGCAAAATGTCTGCTGCCATAAGTACCGGGTAGTTGAATAATCCCATACTGACACGGTCATCAGAGAGTTTTGATGATTTGTCTTTAAATTGGGTCATACGGCCCATTTCGCCTGCACCGGTAAAACAGTCCAGGATCCAGGTCAGCTCTGAGTGAGCTGGAATGTAGCTCTGGCGGTAGATGTGGATGTCTGGCTTATTTAGTGGCAAGCCTGCGGCTACAAACAGCCGCAAGTTATGCCAAATTTGCTCCTGAAGCTGGCTATGGTCAATTGGCGTGGTA
>CAZJWS010000096.1:955-4520 GCA_964549985.1 uncultured Candidatus Saccharibacteria bacterium
GCGTGGTAAAGCTGTGCAGATCGGGCACGAACAAATTAATCTGATACTGCTCAGACTTGGTTTTGGCCATATCGATCATGGGCAGAATTGCCCCGAAATAGTTGCCTATCGTCAGGTCGTTATTGGCCCGGATGCCAGTCAGGATTACCTCTTTAGCCATTAGCTTCTAGTATCGCTGATTGCGTAGAATCCTGCAAGCCGCGGTCTTCCTCTGTTTGTTCGGCAATCTCCTCTGTCTGTGGGGCTGCAAGTATCCCAAGGAAGGTTGCAATTTCTTCCAGACTTCTGTCATCGGTAGGATCGATTTCTATACGCCGAGCCCTTAACTCGGCACCGATGTTGCGTGTGTTCATGTTACATTCCTTTGTTCATTAATGGTATTAGTTCGCATCTGTTGTGAGGTGAGTATTTCGTGCAGAAATACTTTGAGTTGTGGGTTGGAGAGGATCGTTTCAATTGTGACGGTCGTCCAGTTTGCTTGGCGGTTTTCTATGGCTTCCTTTAGCTCATGGGCGGATGGCACGAGCAAACCTTGCTCATCCCATGCATGTAATTTGTCGCGTAGACCTGCGCTGATTAGCAGTGCAAATAGTCCCTGTGATTGCGCCATAATGTCGTCATGTTGATCATGGCTCATGGCTATGGGATTGAGTCCAAGCTGCGTAAAATGGTCTGCTAAAATTTCCCTCTGCTCATCATCTTGTACGATAACTGTTTTTTGCGCATTCATCAGACAGTGGACAATGCCAATGCTGCCTTTGATCTTGGACCTTTCTTGCAAAAGTTTGCGGCCCTTGATGCTCTGTTCCATAGTGCTGCAGTGCAAAACAAGCAGACTTTGTTCTGGTAGGTGAGTCAGCATCTCTAATGCTTTGACTGGGGCGCACCAGTGGATGATGTCTACTGCACTGATCAAGTCCGTCAGTGAATTTGCGGCCGTAATCGGCCAAGACAGATTATCTATGGTCAATTCTGGGTCAACGGCTTCAGATGGTTTTGGTGTAGAAGTTATATCAAATCCCACTACCTCAAAACCGGCAGCCTGAGCCTGCAGCGCCAGCTTGCCGCCTAGATCACCCAAGCCGACAATGCCAACGGTTTTAATTAGTACTTTGTTCATTTGACTCATCCTTGTTCATTTCTTGTATGGCTGATTGGTAGCTGCCCAAAATTTCTACGGTTGCACCTTGCTTTTGTAGGTCGTCCAAGACTGGCCAGGCTTCTTTGCTGCCAGCGTCAAATTCCAGCAGAAACTGCATTTCGAACCCAGTGTTGGGTAAAAAGGCCGAGTGCAAGGTAGAAATGTTAATGCCGTGCTGCTTGAACGGCTGCAAGGCATCCGCCAAAGATCCGGCAACCTGGGCGGTACGCAGTAGAATGGTGGTTTTGTTTCCTGTGTGGTTTTCGGTACCAGACTTTCCGATCACCAGGAAACGGGTATAGTTGTCTTGGTCATCCTGGATATCTTTGGCCAGTACCTCGAGCCCGTACAGCTCGCCAGCTCTTTGGCTGGCTACGGCGGCTTTGGTTGGGTTAGCTGCGTCTGCTACTAATTTGGCACTTAGGGCGGTATCATCCTGCTCTACTAGTGGTACATGTGGAAGCTGTGTGCTGAGAAAGGTATGGCACTGCCCTAATGCCGGTGCCTGCGAATGAACTTCGGTAATATCTGACAGTTTGGCGCCCGGCAAACCAAGCAGTTGATGTTTTACTGGCAAGTAAGCTTCGCCCAAGATAGTGATGTCTTTGTGGCGGGCCATAATTTCACTAAAGGAATCAGGAATAAAACCGTAGCGGTTGTTGGCTATGGCGATGACGGCTTGGTCAATTTTTCCGGCAAATAAAGCACCGAACACGTTTTTGAATATGTCTATGTATGCAATGTCTGCATCTGGGCCGTAATAACGCAGCGCCACTGTTTCGTGGTATGATCCGGCGTTTCCCTGAATTCCTACTTTCATTCCTACTCCTATTCTTATAACTCTTTACATAAAAAAACCGCCTGCTGGCGGTTGTCTTTGTTCGTTTGTGAATTATTTATGCGCGTACAGAACAAACCGCCATTTGGGGCGTGGTAAACCAAAAGTAAAAATACTGGCTTAATTTGTTCATCCCGTAGGAATTCACTTTTCTTTCTTAATTTATTTCTCGTTTGAATCGCTTATCAGGTGTTCAGCCGTCTGATTACCTTTGTCAGTCTTTTGAATTCTGACGGGATTCATAACAGGTTAATAGTACTCTGATATTTTAGTTTGTCAACAAGTAGGCGCTAAAGGCCATGCTTGCGCTGACCAGCAGACAGATTAGTAAATGGACTTGGGCCCGGCGCTTGGAATAGCTGCGCCGGATAATGTAGGTCACAAAAATCAGGCCGGGCACTCCTAAGAGTACTCCGAGTAACCGCAGCCGATTTGTTCCCGCATACAGCGCAACACCGGTGAAAAAGATCGCCAGAGCACTAACTGCAAAGAGCCAATAATCTTCAGGCCGGAATTTGTGTATTTTTACCATTAAGCATAAGTATATATGAGTTGCCAGTGAGAAACTAGATTTTAACTCTTTCTCAAGGTTTCTTCCCGGAAACGTCTGCTCAAACCAAGTGCGAGGGATGCTTCACCACGCGCCAGTCTCCTGCCTACTTCATGTGCAAACAGGCCATCGTCCGAGCGAGTCCAGATAATCGCACCAGGAAAGAGGGCGATCAACTCGCGCTCAACAGGGCCCTTTGCCTTGCGGTCAAATTGTATTGCGGCCGTACCCCTGCCATCTACATGGTGGTATGCAGTGGTTATTGGGTCATCAGTCCGGAAAGTTAGCGCTAACCGCCAGTCGGTAAATTCACTATCGCCTACAGCTGTAAGCTTGCGCGGGGTTACCCCGTCCTCCCAGTTTCTGCGTTCGGCAAGTCCTATGAGCAAACCGTGAAGAGCCGTAAACTTCTCTTCTATCCAAGGGGTTTCTGCTAAAATTTCTTGTAATTTTTGGTTTTGGTCCTGAACAAAAGGCTCGGTTTCTGCCATTTATACTCCTTAGGAAACATCATACACGGTTTGTAAAGCCGCGTACAGATCCTTAGCAATGCGCGCATTAAAGCAAATGGTTGCCACTACGGCTGACTGTCGATAATATTAAGGAGCTTGGTCGTTGTGTTCCAATTACGGATGGTCATGCTTTTGTACAGGGGTGATTCCATGATTTTGTTGAGGCGGCTCTTGGTGCGCTCGGCTGAGAGTCTTTGTGAATATACAACCACTTTGCCCGGCCAGATCTGATCGACGCCTTCTCTGGGCGAAAACACTGGCAGCGCATCTTTGACCGCAATATCCATCATAAAGATTGCATCGCTGTGATATTTGTCTGGCTCGGTGCCAAAGCCTTTGGGTGCCTCGTCCATTACTTGTTGCAAATCTTTGTGTGAAAGTGTCAGAACTTTAATAAGCTCGCTATCAAGCTTGAACTTCTTCGGAAGCAGTTCTTCGATGGTGGTAGAAATTTGCTTTGGTGATTGATCTGATTCAAGCAGGACATTGCCGCTGTTGATGTACGTTCTGACATTGCTGTAGCC
>CAZJWS010000097.1:0-761 GCA_964549985.1 uncultured Candidatus Saccharibacteria bacterium
GCTGCGCGACGCCTTCAAGTCTCCCAAGGACAAACTAAACGACGATCAGCAGAAGCTCCTGGAGCAAAACCCGGCCGTCTCGCGCATTTCGGCCGGCGTGCTCTATCAGTACAAGCCCGACGCCATCGAAGAGCTCAAGAAGATCGACGCCAGGGACGCCAAGACCGACCTACAGATCGCCGAGCTGAAGACACAGGCTCGCAACCTCATCGACGAGGACATGGCGGAGATGACCGGGAAGCTGCTGAGCGCGCTCGGCAAGCACGGTGTCACCCGTTCGGATCTCGAGGATCTCGCCGACATGGCGGGCGTCGATCTCGAGGGCGTCGACCTCAGCGGCTTGGCCGAAGACCGACCCTTCAGCGGGCTCTTCGGCGGTCTCCTGGGCGGCTTGCCCAGCGAGGACATCCTGAATCCGCTGGCCTCGTACCGCGAGGACAACCTTCGGGTGCCCAACTTCGTGTACGACCGCTGACGGCTCTGGCCGCCCGGTTTGGTCTCTCTAGACCACTCCGGGCGGCCGCGCCTCTCCCTTTGCTCCCCCGCCGCTCTCCATCTACTCTGTCTGTAACTTGTTCTTCACTTTATAATGCATGAAGCCCTCTCGCGGAGGGATTTTTTGTATCTTGAACAAGCTGCTTGGCTACATAAAACTGCGGGTGTCGGCCGCGAGCATATCGCCAAAGATAAATTCGTTGAGCAGCGAGTTTACTTCTGTCTGCAAAGCCTTAAGATTGGCCTGTTCTTCTTTGGTAAACTTG
>CAZJWS010000097.1:771-4476 GCA_964549985.1 uncultured Candidatus Saccharibacteria bacterium
TGCCGAGTCGGCGTTGGCCGAGAAATCATTGGCTACCCCCACCCGGACACGCCCAAAATCTTCGCCCAGGTGCTGGATGAGCGATTTTATGCCGTTATTCCCCGCCGCACTGCCGCCGATGCGGGTGCGGATCTGGCCGAATGGAATATCCAGTTCGTCATGTACCACTACGGTATTGCGGTTATCAATCTTAAAATAGCGCTGTACGGCCTGTACGGCTTGCCCTGAGAGGTTCATAAAGGTTTGCGGCTTGCACAGCAGTACGCGGCTCTGGCCTATGCGCAGGTCGCATATAAGGCTCTTAAGGGCCTTTTTCTCGGTCCACTGGCCATTTTCGGCCGCTGCAAGGGCATCCAGGCATACAAAACCGATGTTGTGACGGGTCAGGTCGTAGTCTTTGCCAGGATTACCGAGGCCAACGATCAGCTTGGTGTTTTCGTTGCCGATGCTTACGGTGTACGGAATATCTACCTGCGGCAGTTCCCGTTTATGAAATAGTCCCATTGCTACAAGGGTATAGGGTGGAGGGTGTAGGGTCAAGATAAACAGGCCCCATTATCCGTTTACCTTTCACCTTTCACCGTTCACCGTACATTTACCATTGACCATTCACGGTGAACGGATCAGGGATAATGCATGGAAAATAGTGAGTGGTAAAGGCTAAATTTTGGTCTTTTAGCGTTGGTATACATCCCTGCGTACAAAAATCAGCCAGCCAGCAACGGCCAGGACGGCTATGATGGCTACCAGAATCAGCACATTACCGGTGTCCAGGCCGGTTTTGATAATGCTCGGGGTATTGAAGTATTTGAATGGCGAGAGGTAGTTGATCTGTTTGAGGATCGTCGCAGTGCCGGCCAGTGTGGTGATCATAAAAGTGGCAAAGGCCAGGAAGCCAGCCGCGATGCCGGCAACGCCCTTTTTGCCGCTTATGGCGCCGATGGCAAAAGCCAGTGCCGTAAAAACAAGGGTCACCAACCATGTCATGAGCGCGGCCAGGCCGAGCCGTCCCAAGGACAGATTGTTCAGCTCGCCGATGAGAGCGGCGCCCAAGATAGTACCCAGAAATACCCCGGCGGTAGCCCCAAGCAATAACAGGCTCATAGCCGCAAATTTATGCCAATATACCCGTGTGCGGCTGACGGGCTGGGCCAGTAAGGTCTGCAGGCGGCCGTCTGATTCCTCGCCGCCCAAGAGGCTGGTGCCTAGGATAATACCCATAATAAGCGTCAGAAACACCATTTGGTTAATAACCTGTATATCTATGTAGCCGTTGATATTCTGGTAGTCGGCGGCCTCGCCCATCATGGATTTAAGGCTGTCCGGGACATCCTTGAGCGCCTCGCCGAATGATTCGCGGAAGGTCGGAAACAGTGCTACCACAAACAGGCAGAACGCGGTAATCGATAACAGCCAAATGAGGGTTGACCAGCGCTTATCGTACAGGGTTTTTTGGAAGATGTTTCTAAGCACAAGAACCTCCTGTAGGGGCCATTTTCCCTGATCCGTTTACTGTTTTCCATACATTATCCCTGATCCGTTCACCGTGAATGGTCAATGGTAAATGTACGGTGTACGGTGAAAGGTAAACGGTAAACTTTTTCATCTCTCTTCCTCGTAGAATGTCATAAAGGTACTTTCCAGATCAGTACTTTCGATGCTGGCATCAGTAAGCTCGTGTCTGGCCAGGATTTTCATAAGACTGTTGATATCGCCGCTATAGCCAAACTCTAGGGCGTGGCGGTGGGCTTTTGGTTTGATAACGCCTCTCAGTTTTTCGATATCCTTGACTAATTTGGGGTCGGCCGAGCCGAGCCGGATATGCTTAGGGGCGGCTTTGGCAAGCTCGGCTACCGTGGTGTTGGCAACGATTTGCCCCTCGCGGATGAAGGCCACATGATCGCAGAGTTCCTGGATTTCGCTCAGCACATGCGAGGAGATGAAAGTAGTGTTCCCCGCAGCCTTGTGTTCCAGGATGATTTTGTTGAACTCAGCTTGAATTAGTGGGTCCAGGCCGCTGGTGGGCTCATCCAGTATCAGTAATTTTGGTTTGTGCATAAGGGCTTGGATGAGGCCGACTTTTTGACGGTTGCCGCGCGAGAGCGCCTTGAACTTGCGGTTTAGATCACAGTCGAGCCGCTTGGCCAGTTCGGTAACATGTTTTTTGTCAAAGCTACCGCGCAGATTGCCAAAATATTCCAGCTGCTGCCAGCCGGTCAGGTGGCCGTCCAGCGCCATATCACTCGACAGGAATCCGATGTCGCGGCGGATATCCAGACCGTGCTGCTGACTGTCTTTTCCGAATATTGTAATCTGGCCGCTGGTGGGGCTGGTGAGATTTATCAGCATGTTGATAGTTGTGCTTTTGCCTGCGCCATTGGGCCCCAGGAACCCAAAAATAGCCCCTTCTGGTACCTCGAGTGAGATATCCTGGACACCACGGCTTTTGCCGTAGGTTTTGGTGAGGTTTTTTAGTGAAATAACAGAGGTCATTTACACTGCTGCTTGTTCGAGTTTGGTAATACGGGTCTCGTGGTTCTCTACCTTATCGTTGAGTGTGTCAGCGATGGTATCAAGTTTGGCATCGATATCATCAATCCTTTGGCTTAGTTTTGCGTCAAGACCATCGATTTTGTGGTCAAGTTTGGCAGTAAACTCTTGGCGCAGCTCATCGGTCTGCTGAGCCAGCTGCTGGCTAACAGTGGTAGTAATAAATTGCTTGAGGTCTTGCAGTATGTCTTCGTTGGTCATACATCCAGTATAGCACCGCGTGTTTCGCTAATCATCTACACGGGTGATTAATCATCCGTGTCTGCGGCTTCGGCGGCGTTCCAGATCTCTACTTGGCGGGCATGGTGGCGGAATAGGGCCACAAAGGTCAGCCAGATCATGATGATAAACGGTACCGTCCAAAGCGCGATGGCGGCTTTGGGCGGCCGGTTGTCGTTAAACAGGCGCGCATAATGGTGATTTTTTGGATGGTAGCCGACTTTGATATTTTGTCCGACAGTATAACTCATACCCTCCAGGGCCGGTTGGCGGACACTGCAGGGCTTGGGGGTATTGTCGGGCATGTCACATTCGCCGAATTCGAAGGTGATAAATGTTGTTACGGTGCCGATGGCATCGGTTTTGCCCGAGCTGATGCCGGTGACAACCGCATTGGTTTGGATCAGGTTGCCGGGGTTGGATTTGGCAAACCAGATCAGCCCCCCCAGCAGCACCACGATGGCGGCCACAAAACAAGCTACCGACAGCGTGGTGTGCTTGATCAGCGGTTCGTGCTCAATAGAATCCACCAGGTGCTTGTAGTAAGCCTTGGAGATGTTCGTCTTGGGATGAATATGCGGTATAGCGCCCGTACTCATTCCTCTTATGGTACAGCAAAAACTTTAACTGATAAATTTCTTGAAGATTATTTTCTCTTGAATCCAATATAAATTATTAGTATGAATGTTGTGGCCGCAAGCAGTGCACATATTAAAACCCCAGAAT
Source organism: uncultured Candidatus Saccharibacteria bacterium (assembly GCA_964549985.1). GTDB lineage: Bacteria > Patescibacteriota > Saccharimonadia > Saccharimonadales > JACDBH01 > CAZJWS01. Next base: position 4,267 of record CAZJWS010000097.1, read on the forward strand.
TATTCAGTGTTCCGTAAGGACCAGTATCATCTGTAAAATTGTCATTAGACCATAGGAATATTGCTGAAATAAAAAACATTAACACTGCGGAAATTATGCCCAGAATTATACTAAAAAACTTTCTCATACTTACTATTTTTCGTGCTTGCCAGGGGAGTCTTTATAGCGGTTTTTGGGGATTTGGTCGGGGCGGAGGCGTTTTTTCTCGGC
>CAZJWS010000098.1:0-2998 GCA_964549985.1 uncultured Candidatus Saccharibacteria bacterium
ACCAAACTGGGGTACCAGGTAAAAATCCGCATCGTCTACGCCGGTCACGACCAACACCTGGCCAAACTGCGCATGCAAGCCATCCAGGGTGCATTCAAACAGTTCAACACCACCAATCTGAACGGTTTCATGGGCAAGGGTGCCAGTTTTAGCAGTGACAAACTGGCTGAGTACCAGGCCCGGTTCTTTATCGATAGCGGTTATATCCTGAACATCGAAGAGTTGGCCAGCCTTTTCCATTTGCCGCACACCTCTGTAGAAACCCCGAATATCGTCTGGGCTACCACCAAAACCGCCGAGCCACCGGCCAATATTCCAGTGATGCAGGCGGGCAGGGAAGAGGGACTCAGCCTGTTCGGTGTGACCAACTTCCGCGGTACCAACACTATCTTTGGCACCAATCGGTCCGACCGCGGCCGCCACATCTATGTAATTGGTCAGACCGGCGTGGGCAAGAGCGGGCTACTGGAACTCCTCACCCTATCTGATATTTACTATGATCAAGGCTTCTGCGTCATTGACCCGCACGGCGACTACGCCCAGAATATGCTGCGTTTTATACCGCAGCGTCGTATCAACGACGTTATTTACTTCAACCCGGCAGACACTGAGTACCCAATTGGGTTTAACCCGCTTGAGGTCACCGACCCTGCGTTTAAGAACCATATCAGCTCCGAACTGGTTGGTGTGCTGAAGCGCATGTTCGAATCCTGGGGCCCCCGCCTGGAATACATCCTGCGCTATACCATTCTGGCGCTGTTGGATTACCCCAACTCGACCATGCTTGATATCACCCGTATGCTCACCGAGAAATCCTTCCGTGATGACGTGATCAAACACGTCCAGGACCCGGTCGTAAAGACCTTCTGGACTACCGAGTTTGCCAGCTGGAATGACAAGTTTGCCGCCGAAGCCGTCGCCCCGGTTCTCAACAAGGTTGGTGCTTTTGTGGCCAACCCGATGATCCGCAACATTGTCGGCCAGACCAGGAGTACCTTTAACATCCGCAAGCATATGGACGAAGGCAAGATTCTCATTGTGAATCTGTCACGCGGTCTGGTGGGTGAAGATAACGCCGCTATCCTGGGCGCCCTCATGGTCACCAAAATTCAGCTGGCGGCCATGTCCCGTGCCAACATAGGACTTGATCAACGCCGTCCGTTCTATCTGTACGTGGACGAATTCCAGAACTTTGCAACGGATTCATTCGCCGTGATTTTGTCCGAAGCCCGCAAGTACGGCCTGAACCTCACTGTCGCTAACCAGTATGTATCCCAGATGAACCCGGTGGTTCGCGATGCCGTGTTTGGTAACGTCGGCTCTATGATTAGCTTCCGCGTAGGTGCCGACGATGCCTCCTTCCTGGCCAAATACTTCGCGCCACAGTTCGAACCGGAAGATCTTATGACCCTCCATAACCGCCATTTTGTCAGCCGTATGACCATTAACGGTGAACAATCAGCGCCGTTTAGCGGCTCAACACTCAACCAGCCGCCAGCCCAGACCGACTTTACCGAAGATATCGTTGCGCACTCCCGCCAGCTCTATGCCATGCCAAGGACAGAGGTAGAGGAGCGCATCCAGTCTGCCATGGCCGCCAAGAACACCTTCCAGTCAGCGTACAACACCGCAAAAGCCCCCACCGAACGTTCACCCCGGCCTGCACGCCCTGATGCACCCAAGGTAGCCAATCACACTGCTCCAGCCCAAAAACCCGCTACAAAGCCCGTAGAGGCCGCAGATGGGGCAATGAAGCCGCTTAAGGCTGTCATAGCATCCGTAAAGCAAAAGCACGCTGCAGAGGCCTCAAAATCAACTGAACCACCCAGGGAAGGCAAGAAGAAGCGCACCCGCTCCCGCCGCAATAAGAGCCGCACCGAACAGGCAGATACCCTAAGGATTTCTAAGCCCGCCAAGCCACCAAAAGCAGCGCAAGAAATCAAGGCAGGCGAAGAACAAGTCATCCGCCTGCGCTAAAGTTACCCGACTGCGTAAGCCGATTGTGATTTGAACAGAGGAATGACTTCAGTCTTGAAATATGCTTCACTCACCACCCTGATATTAGAGGGCAGTGGAGTAGTACGGCCCGCTAATAGCTTTGATATCTCCTCCTGTGCAATACTATCATTACCTACAAGTACAAAGTAAACTGGCTGGGAGAGCCTTGCGTATGTCTTGAGTTTAATACTGACTATTGTCGAAACATACTTAAGTCTATTAGCATAAAAGACATCTATTACGACCCCTTCTTCCTTATTCATAAATATGAAGAAATCAGACCTGACGTTTCCTGGTCGTATGACCTTCTGTTCATGAACCGCAATTTCCTCAAAATGCTTAGTCAAAAACAAAAAGAACTCCTCCTCAGACACCCTTGCCCGAGCATCTCCTTCTCGAGCCTTATCTGCACGATATTCGCCCTTTGTGTAATCTTCTACGGGCAGCCCGAGCTTTCTGCGCGTCTCCTTAAGCCCTCCAAATGACCTTTGTATAGAACGAGACGAAGGCAAAAACTCAAAATCATCAATTTCATGGGCAGTAGGGTAGTGGCTATACAGTTTGAAGAAGTGCAGAAATCCAGCCCTGAGCTCTTCTTCTGTCCAAAGCCGTTTAGCCCTCTCTTTTGATGATCTCAAGATGCTGTCCATATAGTCGACATTATACAATATACAAAATACGAACATTACATATGAAGGCTCTGTGAGCCGGCAGCCAAGCGAAGGCTGACATGCCGCCAGTCCAAACAGACTTCAACATAGGGAATGGGCCAGCAATAAACACAAACATGTTGGGGAGAGGATTGATGAGACATACTCGCATGGAGAGCAGTGCATGAGTTGAGCTATATACAGAATGTCGTACATTATATCTTTTACGACACGCATATAGGGTAAATACTTGATTATCTATACCTCCCTCTGCAGGGGACTTTTAAGGCTTTAGTCTACAAACGCGTAGTTTTATCGTTTCTCACACATACTGAACAGTTATTTCACTT
>CAZJWS010000098.1:3008-4410 GCA_964549985.1 uncultured Candidatus Saccharibacteria bacterium
TTTCACTTGGCATCGTCACATGGCTGTGTGAGCTATCCCACATATGGTCCATTGATCTGTGTCGCTTTTTGCATATCCCGTGAAAACTTGCCCTGATATAGACTTTTCACGGCATTTCACAGGCTTTATCCACACCCCTGCCTTTCCTGCCTCCCCTTTGCATTATTTGCTTTTTTGTATTTTGATATTATTATATATGTTTTTTACATACTTTAATATGAACAAAACATGAACAAACAGTAGGGCGATGGGGCACCCCACTCTAGTATTTAGTATCTAGAAGCTCGTATTGAGTATGCGAAATACTAACTTCTAAATACAAGATACGAACCTACTTGTAGAAAACCTTTTCTTCCACCCTGACATCAACATATTCGGATGGCACTGCCCTGTCCTTTTCCAGCTTCTCTTTCACTGCCAAGAAGCTACCGATCTGCAAGCGGACATTACCGCTCACATCTGTTTTTACATAATAGGGCACGCCTTCCAGCCGAATATCCAATTGATTAGCACTCTGCGGTAGCGTTAACTGGCTCACGGTCTGGTTCTGAGCCCTGAGCTGCGCGACCGCATCGCTGATAAACGCAACCGTCTCAGAAGTCACCGCCTGTTTGCCAAGCTCTATAGGCAGACCGCTCTGATCCTGGACCACCAGCAGGCCATGACGGGATTCTTCACTCAGCATCTGAACCTCGCTCACCGCCACACCGGTGTTATCTAAGACATAGCTCTTGGTAGGAGTAGCCAGCAGAATGGCTGGACTGTTAATATCAATCACCAGATTGGGCTTGCGGCCAATGATAGGCAGCCGAATCACCGCCGCCTTAAGCTCTGGGAATTGCTCGAGCAGCTTGCGCTCAACCTCGTGTGTATTAATAGTAAATTTTGCTTTGCTAGACAGATCAGCAGACATAATTGCTTCGGCCGCGGCGGCATACTCTTCTAGGCTATGATAGGGTGATGGCTCGTTGTTGAGGGTAGCCACACTTGGCCGGGCCGATAGTGTCAGACTAATCAGAAGACTAATTACAATTACACTCAGCGCCAGAATAGTAGGCAGCAAGCGCAGTCGGTGGCTCACGGCGCTCAAGTCAATTGAGGCATCCTGGGTCTTTGGCTTATTGGTACCAGGCCGCGACTGCAGAGGGTTGTTGGCTGCACTGCTGTAATAGGTAAACTGCGCCCGGTTGGCTGCTTTGGCCCGGAGGTCGCTTTGGTTTCGTGTGGGTTTTTGTTTTTTGCCAAACATGGGTTTACCTGCGCGCAACTCCTAGGGTTAAAGTGGCCAACTCTTTGGCGGCCTCGGGTTTGCTGAGGGCATACAGAGTATCTCCCAGGCGCTTACTCTTGGCTTTATCAGTTAGCAGCTCCTCAACGGCTTTATAAAGTGCTTCGGCATCGC
>CAZJWS010000099.1:0-4374 GCA_964549985.1 uncultured Candidatus Saccharibacteria bacterium
AGTTTGATAATGATGATCCTGGTGCAGTATTTTGCTATCCGCGAGAGCGGCGCTCTCAAGCACCTGCGGCATTTCTTTGCCGGGTCGCTCAAGAACCCCGCTACCTATCTGCTGGGTATCTTCGAAATGTTTTCTGAACTTACCAAGATCTTCAGCCTGGCGCTGCGTCTGTTCCTGAACGTTGCCATTGGCGAGGCTATCATTGCTATCTTTACCTGGCTGGGTGGCTACCTGGGTCCTATTACCTCGTTGCCTATTCTGATTTTGGAGCTGTTCGTGGGAGCACTCCAGGCCTATATCTTTACCATGCTTACTATTATGTACCTGTCGGCTGCGATTCATCACGAGCATGACGCAGAGAAACTGGAGCGCCACGAACTGGCCAAACAGGCGGCAGCGGCAGGTAAGTAAGATACAATCTAAGTAAATAAAGGGAGCATAAAATGCCAGAATTAGAAATCTTGGGTAAAGGAATCATGATGGGCTTCGGTATGTTGGGGCCTGCTATCGGTATTGGTTTGATCGGTTCATCATTCATGAACGCAGTTGGCCGCAATCCCGAAGCCGCCAAGTACTTCGGCCAGATCTTTGTGATTATCGCTATTGTTGAGCTGATGGCACTACTTGTATTTGCCAGCCTATTTATTATTTAAGGTCTGAGGAGTCAAATGAGTCTTTATGTACACAAGAGTGAAGGGTTAAGGGTTAAGGGTGAAGTAGCCGCCAGTTCCCTACATCCTACAATCGACCAGAGGGAGATTACCTGATGTTTCCACTATATTTTGCAGCCGAGACAGCTACCGAGCACGCCGAAACTGGTATTTTGGGCTTTAGCTTAGAGTCATTCATCATCCAGATCGTTGCCTTTATCTTGGTGTTTATTCTGCTCAAGAAATTTGCTTTTGACCGCATCGTAAAGATACTGGATGACCGCTATAAGGTTATTGATGAGGGCGTACGCCATGGCCAACAGATGAAAGCCGAGCGCGAGAAGTTCGAGCGTGAAACGGGCAAAATTGCCCGCGAAGCCCGGCATCAGGCCGATGAAATCATCGGTGACGCCCAAAAAGAAGCCCGCGATATTATCCGTGATGCCGAAAAAGCGGCCAATAAGAAGTCTGACATTATCCTCAAGGATGCCGAAGCCCGTATTGCCGAAGAAGCCGAGCATGCCAAGCGCAAGCTCGAGAAAGATATTGCCGGACTGGTGTCTGAAGCTACCGAAGCTTTGGTGGAAGAAAAAGTCGACACCAAAAAGGATGCTGAATTAATAGACAAAGCTATTAAGCGGAGCAAAAAGAAGTAGGCATGAGCCGGGTCACGCGCAAAGAATTAGCCGAAGTCATCGGCAAGCAGACGCTTCACATCAGCGATAACAAGAAGCTGGTCAAAAGCGTTGCTGCCTATTTGGCGCAACAGCCCAAAGCGGTGGATCTGAACTCTTTGATGCGTGATGTTATGCAGTACCGGCTGGAAAATGGCTATGTTGAAGCAATGGCGGTGAGTGCTCATCCGCTCAATGCCCATGTGGTGAGTGATATCAAGGCTTTGCTGCGCGAGCACTTCCCTGATGCCAAGTACTTTCGGGTGGATACGCGTATTGACGAGTCGGTGGTGGGCGGCGTGCGGATTGAGCTTCCGCAAGAAAATTTGGATTTATCAGTAAAGTCACGGCTAAATTTGTTTAAGCGGCTGGTCGCAGAAGAAGGAGTAAGATAGTGGCAGTTAAGGATGATATAAGTATTGCCGAGCTGTCGGCGGATATCCGGGCGGCGATTGCCGAGCTGAAGCAGCGCCCCGAAATTGAAGAAACCGGCGTCGTGACCCGTGTGGGTGACGGTGTGGTTTGGATTTATGGATTAACGTCAGTTGGTTATAACGAATTAGTCGAGCTGGATGCTGTTGACGGCAGTACGCTGACTGCTTTTGCCTTTAACTTGGGTTCAGAAGAAGTCGGTGCGGTGCTGTTGGGTGAAGACACCCAGGTCAAGGCCGGCACCAAGGCTAAGCGTACAGGCAAGATTGTGGAAGTCCCCGTCGGCCCAGAGCTCGTTGGCCGTGTAGTTGACCCGCTGGGCCGCCCGCTGGACGGCAAAGGTGCCATCAAGGCCAAAGAAACCAGCCCAACCGAAAAAATCGCCCCAGGTGTGCTCGCACGTAAGAGCGTGCATGAACCTATGATGACCGGTATTATCGCCATCGACTCGATGGTGCCAATCGGCCGTGGCCAGCGTGAGTTGATCATTGGTGACCGCCAAACGGGTAAAACTGCCGTTGCCCTCGACACCATGATCAACCAGCACAAACAAAACACCGGTGTGATTAACATCTATGTGGCTGTTGGCCAAAAGATGTCCAAGATCGCCCGCCTCGTCGACCGCCTGAAGCGCGAAGGCGTGATGGAGCAAACTATTGTGGTTGCAACTTCTGCTGCTGACCCTGCTCCGCTGCAATACCTCGCACCTTACGCCGGTGCCGCCATGGGGGAATATTTCCGCGACAACAAACAGCACGCGCTGATCATCTACGATGACCTCACCAAGCACGCTGCTGCATACCGCCAAATGTCCCTGCTGCTCCGCCGCCCACCGGGCCGCGAAGCTTACCCTGGTGACGTGTTCTACCTGCACTCCCGCCTGCTGGAGCGCGCTGCCAAATTGTCCGACGACCTGGGTGCAGGTTCATTAACTGCCCTGCCAATCATCGAAACCCAGGCTGGTGATATTTCGGCCTACATTCCAACCAATGTGATTTCTATCACCGACGGTCAGATCTTTATGGAAACCAACTTGTTTTATCAGGGTATCCGCCCTGCTGTTTCTGTTGGTTTGTCTGTGTCGCGTGTGGGTGGTTCGGCCCAGACCAAAGCTGTTAAGTCTGTTGCAAAGTCACTGCGTGTGGATTTGGCCCAGTTCCGCGAACTTGCAAGTTTCAGCCAGTTCTCTACCGACCTGGATGCCGACACCAAGCAGCGTATCGAACGCGGTACCCGCTTGACCGAACTCCTCAAACAGCCGCAGTACAGCCCATACTCAACCTGGGAAATGTATGTCATGCTTTTGGCTGCGACATCTGGTGCATTCGACCAAGTCGAAGTGCCTAAGATCAAGAATGCCGAAGGCGCCCTGCTGCGCGAGCTCAAGGCCAAGAACGCAAAACTTGTTGAGCACATTGACGCCGGCAACGAACCAGAAGACAAGGACAAAGAACTGATCCTGAACCTGGCCAAGCACGTTGCCGAAAGCTATCACCCAGTGGAGAAAGAAGCTAAATAATGTCTAGCAAAGATTCGGTACAGCGTTCTGCTAAAATTGCGACGGATTTATTCCCTAACCCGAATTCGGCAATTGGACATCTCGGGTGGGCTGAAGCATTTAAGGGTGCCGATCATTCTTTGTCTGGCTCTCCAGATTCCCCTGCTGAATATAAAGGTGCTGAACCAGGGAGTGCGGAAGAAGACTTAAATGCCACATGCAATGCGGTTCGGCGCGCTACGAAGCACATGGTTTTCTACGCTATAACAGGAATGACAGACCCACCACAGGAAGAGATTTAATGGCTAGCACCCAGCAGCTTAAGCGGCGCATCGGAAGCGTCAAGAACACCAAGCAGATTACAAAGGCTATGGAGTTGGTTGCCGCGTCTAAAATGCGTAAGGCTATTGAGTCTGCCCACCGCGGCCGCGCTTACCGCGAGGCTGCGCACAGTATGCTGTCACGCCTGACAACCGTGACGGAAATTTCAGAACATCCACTGTACAAAACTCGTCCAATCAAGACCCGTTTGTACGTAGTGATTACATCCAACCGCGGCCTGGCTGGTGCATACAACGCCAATGTTATCCGTATGTTCACCAAAGCCGCCAACGAGGATAAAAAGGCTGGCATCAAGACTCAAGTGATTGTGGTGGGTCGCCGCGGTGCGCAGTTCCTGCGCCGGGTTGAACACATTGAAGTTATTGCGGCTTATGATGACTTTGGCGATCACCCAACCGCTAATGACATCCGCCCAATTTTGGACACGATTGTAGATTTGTACCGCACAGAGGCTGTTGACGAGGTGCGCTTGCTCTACACCGAACACAAATCAAACTTGAGCCAAATTGCCACCAATCTTGGCATTTTGCCAGCAACTTTTGACGACGAAGCTGCCGAAAACGCGAGTTCTCAAACTCTGGCCGATGTGACGTTTGAGCCATCCGTAACAGAGGTACTCGAGAACGTAACAGAGCGTTTGATGGAAGTTCAAATCTGGCAAGCCCTGCTGGAATCTATTGCCAGTGAGCACAACATGCGTATGTTAAGTATGAAAAACGCGACCGACAACGCCACTGATATCATCGCTGATTTGACCCTGGAATTTAACACAGCCCGT
>CAZJWS010000100.1:0-4343 GCA_964549985.1 uncultured Candidatus Saccharibacteria bacterium
GTAGACTACAGCCAGTTGGCGGTTTTGCTTCTTGGCAATTTCCAGGCCGATTTGTACCGCACCCTGTATCTTCTCCACGGTATGGGCGTAATCGGAGTAGAGGTGTTTTTTGATGGGTTCCATACGGCGCGAAACGCCTGGGAAGTTATTCATAAGGCTGATGAGTTTATCAACAGGCTCTTTGGTAATGGTATGCACGGCCGTAATCACCGCCCAGGCATTGCGGCGGTTGACCTCACCGTCCAGGGTGATGGTGGCTATCTCTGGTGCAGCATCATCCATGATCACAAATGATGCATCGGTCTCGGCAAGCCCTAGCCGCTTGAAGTCTGACTGCCAGAGTAGCTTCCAGGCGCTTTTGCCGATGTATTCGCGGAAGGCTTCGCGGTAGGATTCCTCAGTCGGATAGATTTCGTGGTGATCGTAGGCAATACCGCTGATTAACGCCATGTAGGGGCTGAAGTGCAGGAAATTGCGGTCGAACTCATCGCATTCGTAGACAAAATATTGGCTTTTTGGGTCATACTGTCCCATATCGCCAAAGCTGATTTTAGCGCCCACAGAGTAGCTTACCGGCACCAAAAGGGACTTCATCAGATACACTAACATGGCTGTGGTGGTAGTCTTGCCATGCGTGCCGGCTATGCCAATCAGCTTGAGCTGCTTGTCTTTGATGATGTGATTAAGTAGCAAATCGCGCTTGCTGTTCTTGATGTTGTGTTCGGCAACAAATTGCAGCTCGGGATGGTCGGGGTTTTCCTTCTGGATTGCGGATGAAAACACATACCAGTCGATCGGTTTTTGTTTATGGGTGTATTCGATAGCTTCGCGGGTTTGGCCAATATAAACGTCATTGATGCCGTGTTTTTTTAAATAATGAATGTACTGGCTGTCTTGTTTGTCTGACCCGGAGACTTCAAATCCTGCCTGCTTGGCGATCAGCGCCAAGGGGCCAATGCCGGTGCCGCCAATGCCAGAGAAGAAAATATGCATAAGAGTATAGTACAGAGTACAGAGTACTTAGTACAGACTATGGAGTGGTATGCGCCACAGGCTCTGTACTAAGTACTAAGTACTAAGTACTATTGAGTGGTGGATAACAAAAAGCTCCATCATCTACTTGCACGAATCAGGCGGCTGCCGCACTGGGGGTTTTTTGTTGCGGGCGTAATCCTGTTGTTTGTGGCTGCTTTTGCACTGCGTGCTAATAACCAACATATGATTGAGTTGCGTCAGGCGGTGTTTGCGGCCGATGAACAGGACGGTGACGTTGAATCGGCCCTGCGTGAACTACGAGAGTATGTCTATGCGCATATGAACACCGATCTGGCGGCAGGCGACAACGCCATTAAGCCGCCGATTCAGCTCAAATACCGTTATGAGCGCCTGGTACTGGCCGAAAACGCCAAACTCAGCACCAGCAACGAAACGATTTATACCGATGCCCAAAACCACTGCGAACAGGCAGTATCAACAGGATTCTCGGGCCGTAACCGGCTGGATTGTATCAAGGAGTATGTCGATGCACATGGCGTACAAACACAGGCAGTGAATGTTCCTGATGCGTTGTACAAGTTTGACTTCATTTCGCCTACCTGGTCACCTGATCTGGCGGGTTGGAGCCTGGTTGCAGCAGCACTGTGCTTTGTGGCCTTTACGGTTTTGTTCCTGATCGAGCATATTATTCGCCGCCGCCTGCGCAACATGCATCATTAAAGTATTGCGCATGAGGGCTAGTCAACGGCCTCAGTAAGCTCAGACAATTATAGGCTCGTCCACTTGGGCGAGGCCCTTTCTGTGGTGAGCAAGAGCTCCTAAGGAGGGCAAAGAAAAACGCTCCGTGCGAGCGGAGCGTTTTGATATCTTCAAGCGTAAGCTAGTATCGGCTTGCTAGCTGGTTGTACACTTCTGGCCATCTGGGTTCTGACGAACAAACTCAGCGATAGCCTTGGCAACCTGGCCGTCGTCCTTGAGGTTCTCCCAAAAGGTGACTTGGTCACGGCTGATAACCATATAATCTTCAGGTCCGTGCAGCTCACAACCGAGCTTAGCAAGGCTGATGTCTTGCTGGGCCTGAGCATTTTCTTGGCCTTCAGCAGCTTGGTTTACGCGCAGGTAGTAGATGTTATCCATGGTTATGAACTTGTCATTCATATCGCGGACTTTACCAAAGTATACCTGGCCGCCATCCAGGAAGACCGCCTGGAACTTATCAGCCTTTAGATACGTTTTTTCATTCTTGTGACCGCCAGTTGCGACGTAGACAGCTAATGCCGCTACGAGTAAGCCAACTGAAATTAGTAAAAATGCCGAAACAATACGCAGAGCCTTACCACGTTGCTTCTTACCACCCGGTCGTCCGGGATGCTGCACGGGTGCAGCGGCTGGCGCGGCTGGCTGTTGGCCGCTACGGTTCATAAATTCCATAAACCCCTTCCACCTTTATATTTCTTTAAATGACTACAAAGCCTATAGTACCTAAACATAATCATTCTGGCAATATGCTTTCGCTTATCAATTTTTCAATCTTTGGAATGTTAACTTTTTAACACCGGTCACCTCTGTAAAATTCAACATTCCACAGCAAACAGATTAGAATTCTATTGACAAAGAATTGAGCCCCAGCGTATGTTAGGGGTACCATCAGTAATGCTAAGAGAGGGAGTCATATACAAATGGCATACAAGCACACAAACTCAAAGGGTGTAACTTACTACCTGAACTCAAAGGCTGTTGTCCTACGCGGCGGCAAAGAGCAGACTATTTACTACTTCAGCAAGGACCAGCGTCCAGAAGGTACTGATCTGCCAAGCGGTATGGAAGTTAATGAAAACCCACGCAACGGTTTCTTGACCGTTAAGAGAGTCAAATAGTACTTTTTCATAAAAAAGCCCCGGTTTACCGGGGCTTTTTTATTTGATAGAAAGTCTCCGGCTTTGTGTAGGTCTGACGCCTAACTAGTTGCTCTGATTTCTCTAAAACTTTATACTAAACAGATATGACAAAAAATATTGTTGAGGTAAAAAACCTCGTGAAGAAGTATGGTGGCAAACAGGTCGTTAAGGGTATTAGCTTTGAGGTAAAAAAGGGCGAGATATTCGGTATCCTGGGTCCTAACGGCGCTGGCAAGACCACCACGCTGGAGATGTTGGAGACAATCCGGCCTATCGACGGCGGCAGTGCCACTATTGATGGCATTGATGTTGCCAGTAACAAAGACCAGATTAAGGCCATGATCGGTGTCCAGCCGCAGACCCCAAGTTTTGAGGAAAAGACCAAACTAACCGAACTGATTGAGCTTTTCTCGGCGTTCTACGGCGAAAAAGTCGACGCCATGAAATTCCTCAAGGATGTGCAGCTCGAAGATAAGGCCAAGGCCTACCCTGAGCAATTGTCTGGCGGCCAGCGCCAGCGCTTCAGTATTGCTGCCGCTTTAGTGCACGGCCCCAAGGTATTCTTCCTGGATGAGCCAACCACCGGTCTTGACCCACAGGCCCGCCGCAACCTCTGGGATCTGATCCGCGAAGTCCAGGAACGCGGCGTCACTGTCATTATGACCACGCACTATATGGACGAGGCCGAGCTGCTTTGTGACCGTGTGGCCGTGATGGACAACGGCGAAATTATCGCGCTTGATACGCCTAAGAATTTGATCAAGGCTTTGCTCAAGAAAGGCTTCAAAAAGGCCCAGCACGTCGAGCAGGCAAACCTGGAGGACGTATTTATTGACCTGACCGGAAAGGCGCTGAGGGATTAGCTATGAAACATAAATTTTTACCCATCACTACCTACGCGCGCATTGACATCAAGCGTTTGTTCCGCGACAAAGTCGCCATCTTCTTTGTCTTTTTGTTCCCGCTGATTTTCCTGGTTATCTTCGGCTCTATTTTCCGTGGCGGTAGCGACGTGTCGTTCCGTGTTGCACTGATTAACAATGCCAATAACGAGTTCGCCACCCAATTTGTCGAGAAAGTCTTCCCCAGCGAAGAAGCCAAAAAAGCCGATGAAGAAAAGGCCAAAAGCCCCTTCAAAGTGGATGAAGAAGTCACGAATCTGGACCAAGCCAAGGAAAAAATGAACCGCGGCCAGATCGATGCCGCCATCATCCTGCCCGAATCATTCGGCGAAGTGCAGCCTGGTCAACCCCACCCAAGCGGTGAAGCCCAGATCCTGTACGGCCAAAACAACCAGTCGGCCGGCACCACACTAGCCTCTGTTATGGAGGGCATATTCAAAGAAATCAATCAGGAGTTCGTAGAGGCTCCAACACCATTTACGGTAGTTGCTGAAACCACGGCTACCAAAGGTCTGACCCAGTTTGATTACACCTTTACCGGTATCTT
>CAZJWS010000101.1:0-4322 GCA_964549985.1 uncultured Candidatus Saccharibacteria bacterium
CGGATCGACCACGTAAAGACCCGACCACAAGGGTCGGGTCTTAACATGGAGGTCCTGCGGGATACGGTTCCATGACTTGGCAGCTTCAGCTGACAATAGTCGTGGGTTCGGTCATCAAAGCCGCGCACAGAAACTACCTCTTAGTTTCGAGCACGGCTGCAGATGTGCGCTATCCCACTGGTCCCTCCAATAAAATGTCTCATCGTAAGATGGGGCTTTTTATATGGCCTGCTTACTGAGCCCGAATTGAGAACACTCTGCTAAAATAGCCCCATGCCAGCAAAAAACAGCGCGCTTAATCCCAGACAACTACTCTTTAAAGAACTCTTTGTTGGCACGTTAATCTACGCCGTAGTCTTCGGATTCTTCAATGATTACACATCAATCGTCTATGCCAAGAGCTTCTCGACAATTTTCCTGGCCTCGATAGCATTAGAATTACTTACTTACCTAGCCTTTCTGCTCAAAAAGAAGATCATCCAGCGGCTTAAGCAACATCAAGGAAAACACTACCGATTTTTAACTGTATTTGGGGTGTGGCTGGTAATGTTCAGCTCAAAGTTTGTATTTATCTGGGTCATAGATTTTATCTTTGGTAGTAACATTGCTGTCAATGGTTTCTTTGGTATTTTGTTGTTAGTATTATGCGTAACAATAATTCATAAACTTGCCGATAAGTTATTCATCCTGCTTGGAGACAGTGATCATGAGTAATGTATTTCTAACTAACTCACGCAATGGTATTAGCGTATATTACGACCCGCTAAACTCCCATGCGGCCACCCATATAAAAGACACTCCCGAACTTGTAGCATTGGCTGCAGAAGTTATTAGTGAGCTGGATCTCGAGGAAGATTTTTTACAGGTTCATAAAGACCTTGGACGCATTGTGGGCACATCAGATCTTGTTGAGGTTGATGCAGGTGATGAGTTAATTTACGCCAAAAGATTAAACCGTGATAATTTCAGCGTCTTCAGTAAAACAAAAGGCCCAGAGCCTTCTTCTTTAGTCACTATTGCCGTCGAGAAAAGAGATTCTGAACAATATGAGCTAGTGAGCTGTTGGATAGGCCCAAGTGATTCTCCATCCTTTCCTGGCACCGAACGTGAAACAGCTGAGAGCAAACCATTCTGGGCCAAGCACGCACTTGCATGGGGCAGGCAAGAAATACAACCCGGCACAGAAACAAGTCGGTGTCCTTGGTAGCTAACAAGCATCAATTATTGCTCCATTTGCCCAAGAGTATTTCATCAAATTTCACATATATGATATAATATACGGGTCTAAATTTTGGACAGGTGCAAGCTCATGCTAGAGCTTATAAATAATTCATTCAAACTACGCCTTATCTTGGGCGGCATCATTATCCTGGCCGCCATTGCTGCAGCACCTGTAATTCTTCCGGCACTCTGGGTTAATAACGATACAACTTTCCAGGTGAGCGCTGCCTCTGCTGATGGCAATCAGCCTCAGGCAGCTGGCAACGATCCTGCTCTTTTGACTAATATGGAGTCTGCTGCAGATGGATTTGTGGCCGCCACCCGGTCTGCGCTTCAGAAACCCGCTGCCATAGCGGCTACCATCAGCAGCGGAGTTGCCCGCGGCTTTACTGCCAGTACCAGCACAGTTGCACGGGTCAGTACGTCTGCGTATCGCGGTACTGTCCGGGGCGTAACTTTTGCCAGTCACAATACTCTGCAAGCCACGCTACTCATTGCCGATGCGCCGGGCAAAGCCATCCTTGCCACGCCACAGCTACCACGCATAGTGGGCTCATTTATACGACCGTCCGAGAGTGCCAAGGTGCCTGTCATAGACTCTCAGCTTTATGAACTATACGCCGCACACAAGACTTCCGAATCGGCAGACAAACAAGCCACACCCCATCTAGATACCACGGCCGCGTGGCCTATCCACGGTGCGGTCACAACCCTGTTTGGTGTCTATCACCGCCCCTATCAGGACACCCACACCGGTATCGATATCAGCAGCGGCAAGCGCTCGGGTGTCACCGCTATCATGCCGTTCAAGTCCGGTACGGTTATAGATGTGATCCGGTCCAGCAGAGGACTAGGCAATCATGTATTGGTAGACCACGGCGAGGGTATTACTTCAGTCTATGCGCACCTGGCCTCTATTACCGTCCAAAAGGGCCAAGTAGTTGATCCTGCTACCGTCCTCGGCTATGAAGGCTCCACCGGTGTCTCAACCGGTACGCACCTGCACTTCGAGATTCGCCTGAATGGCGTGCCGGTCGACCCTCATCAGTACATCACCGGCCAGCCATAATATATCAACGGCCCTTTTTGTGCTTGTTTTCGGGTTTTTTGAGCGTTGTTACCAGCAGCAATATACTTACAATTAGTCCCAGCGCCACGGCCGCTTCCTGGTACTGTATCAGCACACTCCAGGTTTGCGTATCGGTAATGGCTTTTTCTAGTCCATCAGATAGCTCCGGCACCACAAAGAGAGCTGCCAAAACTGCCGTAGACACCGCAGGGATAAATGCCAGCAGCAATTTGGACTTCGGCAAATGATGCCTAAGCATCAGCGCGCATACCAGCATTGGTACCAGTAGCAGCGCGATTCTAATAATATTGGTTGAGCTGCTCAACCCGCTGGTAACAGATGAGGCAATCAGGCTCATGTTGCTACCGGACACCATCAGCAGCACGCTGCCTGCACACAGGGCAAAAAAGCAAATAGCAGTATTGGTGCGAAGTGCAAGCAGCAGCAACACCAGTCCAGCCATAGCGGCAAGCAAGATGTATTCGACCATAGCCTGATTATATCGTAAGCGGTATCAGAAACTAAATTGTGTGCCGCGAGTCCAATCCTGTTGGCTGGCTAGTCCAGCCTGCACCTCCACAATATATTGCGCCGGACGCTCCGGGCAAAAAGTCTGGGGGTAGGAATCGGGCTGCACATTCACATGCACGGTCACAACCTTTTTGTCGTCATCCAGCCAGATCATATCAATTGGAAACCGCATGTCTTTCATCCAAAAACAGTAATCACCCGGCACGCCATATGGGAATAGCATTGCCGTTCCATCATCCAGGCAGTTGCGATTAGACAGTCCTTGGGCTTTTTGCATATCATCCTGCGCAAGCTCTGCGTCAAGCTGTACAGTACCCGCCGTAATGACTGTCTTTTCGGGTAAGCGAGACCTTGTGCACACAGTAGCATTGCCACTGTTTTGTTGCACATACAACCCAGCCGCAACCAAAGCCACTACCGCCAAGCCAATAAAAGCAAGCAGTATACGCGGTTTCTGCTTAGGCTCCAACACGGTCTTTGCGTTGTCTTCCTTTGGTGTTTTGTTCGACATATTCAATAATTTTTTCAGCTACATTACGGCCCGTTACTTTTTCGATACCAAAGCCTGGGCTGCTATTTACTTCCAGTACCAGTGGCCCGCGATTTGAACGCATTATATCAACACCGCAGATACTTAGGCCCATGGCTTTTGCAGCCTTTTGCACGGTTCTCTTCTCGTCATCAGTCAACTTCACCATGACGCCCTCGCCACCCTGGTGCAGATTGGAACGAAAATCATCATCAAGAGATTGGCGCTTCATGCTGGCAACAACCTTGCCGCCCACGACAAATGCACGAATATCCTCGCCGGCGGATTCCTTGACAAACTCCTGCAGCAAAATGTTCGTACCGTCATCGTCCATCACATAGAATGCCTGCATGACCGACTTGGCAGCTTTCTTGGTCTCGGCCAAAACTACGCCGTTACCATGCGTGCCGCGGGCCAGCTTGATGATAACCGGATAGCCGCCCATCTCATCGATCAGATCCTCAATATCATTGATTGAGCGCGTAAAGACAGTTTTGGGAATACCCACTCCAGCACGAGCCAGCAGCTGAATAGAGCGCAGCTTATCACGAGACCGGCTGATAGCAATCGAGCTGGTCGTAGTCGGAATACCCTGCATCTCGAACTGACGTACAATTGCAGACCCGTAGCGTGTCATATTAGTCGCTATACGAGGAATAATGACATCATAGCCAGTCAGCGCCTTGCCCTTGTAGCGTACTACCGGATTGCTTTGTTCGATAGCAGCGTGGCAGTTTTTGTACTTAATAACATCGACTTCGTGGCCGCGTTTCTTAGCCTCTTCAACAAGACGCTTTGTAGAATAGTTGGCATTGCCGTTAGACAAAATTGCAATCTTCATTATGCGCGTCCTTTCTTTTAACCCTGGAGCCTGCGCGAGCGCTCTTTTTCAGCAACCAAGAGCGGCTCACCAACTTTAACATCAACGATAAATTTACCTCGTAAAACATTGCGGCCGACAAGGACAGGATA
>CAZJWS010000102.1:0-3705 GCA_964549985.1 uncultured Candidatus Saccharibacteria bacterium
TGCGAGTACAGATCAGGTGACTCCCGCAGCGGCGCCCAGTGCCAGCTCTCATAGATGTTGACGCTCTCGGGCACCGGCAGCGGGTCGAAGTACTCACCGTACTCCTTGCCGTCCCAGACCTTGATGGACTTCGAGCCGAACTCGTGGCCCATGATCTCTGACATCGAGATGACAGCATCGGGATCGGCCTCCATGAAGCTGCGCACATAGCGTACGTGCAACAGCGGTTCACCGTCTTCGACGACGACGTCCCACTTGTCTGCATGGCGGTCGAGGTACTCCCAAGCAGCCTCATCGCTGACGGGTCCACCCCAGCGCTCGTGGAACTCAAGATGCAGGTACAGCAAGTTCTCGTCGGTGTCCCAGCGCTTGGCTGTCATGTAGAGCTCGGGACCGAACATCTGGTACTCGTCGCCAAGGAACTTGAACCGTACGGTGGAACCGTCGACGATGTGACGGTAGGTGACCGCACCGCAGAGTTCGCAGGTGTGGCCGTGCATGCGGCTGCCGACAGGGCTGATGATGCCGTTGCAGCTGTTGCACTTTTCGCGGTTGACATCGACCGTGGCGAACCACAGGGTCCAGGGGACTCGCTCCTTCTTCTCCGGCGTGATGCCTCGCTCGAGGTCGTACTGGTCAGCACGGCAGTCCTTGATGTTGTAACCGAGGGCGATGAGCGCTTGAAGCGCGTCGGCCAGGGCCTCAGGGTTCTTGCAGTACAGGTTGTGGTTGATCCAGACACAGTCTGGATTGGTCAGGTTGGGAAGCATTGCATGCTCACTTTCGTGGGATGGTCGGGTGTGATTGGTGTATGTCGGTCTGTAGCAAGCGCAAGTTCTAAACAGTTTAGAACCTCTGCTTGCCACAAACCATAGCTTGGTAACTAACAGTAAGCTATAAAAAAACAAGGGGAGCTCTGATGTTGTCTCTACCCTATCTTCTCATTATACCATACTGTGTCAATAATATCAAGCTTTACCCCTGTTCTATCGTTCTTTAGCCGCAATTATTTACGGATACAGAACGATAGGACAAGCAGACAGGGTTTCAGGAAGAGAAAGGGCCTGCGGCTGGCGAGGGTTTGAAGCGGCAGCTCCATTCCCTCGCCAGCCTGGGCAGTCTCTAGGCCTCGCCGCTCCCTTCATGGTTCCACGCGTTCTCACGCATGCATCCCTCATGGAATTCCTTGAAGATCCGGATCATCGTGTGGGAGGCGGGAATCTCGCTCGCGACGAATAGGTCGAGGTCCGATGTGAGATTCACTGACCATCTGGCGGCGTCCACCAGGAGCTTCAGCGAGGGCGCATGAGCGATGATGGTCGCGACGTTCGCCTCGTAGTTGGGCGTCTTCAGCTCACTGACGGCTCGACGAACCTGTACGGAGATGAAGTCGGCCGCACCATGGATACGAACATCCTTGTACTGTTCGAGCACCAGGTAGCGGATGAGCCACTCGTGCACCTCCTGGTTCGCGACGTAGTCGACGAATCTGGTGACGGTCTGCTGCTCTGCGCTGCTCAGTTCGGTGGTCATGATCGCTCCTTTGATTGGGTTGCCGTTTGCGCTAGGCACTGAGGCGCTTGTAGAACTCGTCCGCCAACTGATCGATGATGAACATGTTCGGTACGATCGCCCTCGGTATGTGACTCTCGTCGTTGACATGATCACAGGCCTGCGCGAGCCATTCGATGCTCGGTGCACGGCTGATGAGGTCGTCCAGCGTCCTGCTGTTACCGAGCCCGTAGCATGCGTGCCTGACCCGTTCGAGGCTGGTGGCGCGTGTGTTGGGCGGGGCTTGTACGAACCTGTCGCTGGACTTATCCATGCCCTCTGCAATCAGCAGTTGGATGCCCGGCTCGCCGACGAGCTTGATGAACCGTCGGACGATCTTCTCCTGCAGCTCGGTGAGCACGGGCTGATCGCTGTTGGCTGGGTCATTGGTCATGAGGTCTTGTCTTTCTTCTCGGGGTTGTCCTCAGTCTTGGGCTTGCTGCCGCGCGCTGCTTGAGCGGTTCGCCACTTCTTGGACAATGCGAGCAAAGTCTCTACAAGACTCGCTTGCTTGCCGATGACATGGCGGAAGTACGCATCGGGATGATCGTACATGAGCACCATGGTGACCTTGCCCGGAATCCTGCTATGCAGGTTAAGGGCAAAGTCTACCGCTTCAGTGAAGCCGGTAGCTGGGAGCTGGAACTCCAGGATACCGGTGATGTCATAGTTTGTGTTTGTCATCAGGTGACCTCCGGAGTCTTCGAGCTGTCGATCCATCTGACTGCCCAGGCGGCATGGCTGGAATGAATCCAGCTGGTGGCGCGCAGGATCTTGAACCGGAGCTTCAGCATGGAAAGCCGCTCCTCGGGTGTTGTGCCGGGGAACTCAGCGTCCATTAGGCCGAGAGCATAGTGCATCATCTGGCCGGAGTCCGCGCTGGGGAACTGGTCACGCCAGGTCTCCAGCTTGTCGGCGAAGTGTCTGATCTCGTTGCCCTCTTGCCGGGACCCAACGGTGGTGAAGAAGCGAAACCAGAGGCTGTAATCGTTGTGCTTGAATTTCATGAACCGCTACTTTCTGTTGTTGGGGTTGAGTCAGGGTCCGATGATGATGACTGCTTGGACGGCTTGCTGGGCAAGCACGTCAATGTCACTGTTGGCATTGACGTGGATCTCCGCGTAACGCCAGCGAACCACGAAGGTCCTGCTTGTGTCTTCCTCGGCCAGGGACTTGGCTTCTTTGAGCATCTCGTCCAGGCTCAGGGCTTTGTTGCGGAACACCAGTCTTGTGGCAGTCTCGGCGTTGTTTCCCATGATGGGCTTCTTTCTCTTGATTTGAATAGTGTCGATCGCAGAAAGCAACACCTGAAAGAGGTGTTATTTACTGCGATCAACGCTGTCTGCTTGTCAAAAAACAAAGGTCCTCCAGATGGAGTGACCCTATGAAAAAATTATACAACCAGTAGTAATAAATAGCAACATTTGCTACCCCTGTTTTCGCTTTCGTCCTCTCAGGGCTCATCTCTCGTCAAAGGTACAACTTTCTTATCCGCCGAGGACTTGTCTGAAGCTGCGGTAGCAGCAAGATCCGGAGGCTGTTGTACTCTTTGACAAGAGACTGCATCAAGGAAAAACGCAGCCCGGTGGTTTTGCCACCCTTTTGACACTCAAAAGGGTGTGGCGTTGGTTCTTCCGCCAGAAGAAGAACATTATGAGAAGACTCATAGTAGGCAGAAGAAATCTCAAATATGATGTAAAATTTTCGAAATAGTTCTGATCTATTGTAAAACCCCCTCTTCCTCTGTTATAGTTACCGAAGAAATGGGTAAAGCCGCCGCACGCAAGCGCACGACTATTAAAAACGGTGATCCGGCACTGGATCATCTGGCGATGTTCGACGCGCGTACTATGATGCTGGGCGAGCTTGTTACTATGGGCTGGAAATTGGCGCTCATGGTATTGATCCCGATTTTTATTGGTGTGCAGCTTGACAAGCATTTTGACTCTAAGCCGTCGGTGACACTGACGGCGTTTTTTATTGCTATTTTTGGTGCCAGTATGGTTATCTACAAGACATACAACCGGCTAAATGCGCAGGCGGCGCTTGATGAAGCCAAGCGCAGTTCGGTAGGGCCAAAGGTTACGACCGGGAAATCACGAAGAAAAACCGTAAGGAGGAGCAAGAATGCCTAGTCTACCACTGTTATTTGCC
>CAZJWS010000102.1:3715-4180 GCA_964549985.1 uncultured Candidatus Saccharibacteria bacterium
AGGCGGCCCGGCAATCCACATCACTCCGGGCGAGCTGTTTACGATTGGCGGGTTTTCTATAACCAACTCAATGGTATGGGGCGCGCTGAGTTCGCTGCTGATTGTGGTCTTGCTGATCTCTATTGCTCGCGGCATGAATGTACGGCCCAAGCGTGGCCTGACGCAGCTGGTCGAGATTGGAACCGAATTCATTATCTCTACCATCCGGAATTCTATGGGCAGCCGCAAAAAGGCTATTAAGTACGCGCCGTTTTTTGCCAGCGCATTTTTCTTTGTTTTGCTTAGCAACTGGCTGGGGCTGATACCGGGCGGTGGCGAGTCCATTACTTATAATGCGCAGCCTTTTGTGCGCCCGTTCACAGCCGACCTTAACGGTACGCTGGCTGCCAGTTTGTTACGCATTCCTACGGTAAACAATGTATGCGGTTTGGGGACAGTGTTTTTGAAAAAGGGGGTGACCTCGGC
>CAZJWS010000103.1:0-4126 GCA_964549985.1 uncultured Candidatus Saccharibacteria bacterium
GGAGACGTATCTGTGAATACGGTGTAGGAATGTCCTCGATTCGGGACAAATTACCACTCGCAAAATAAGCGCGCGCATAAGGAGTTAAGATGGCAGGAACAAAGAATGGCGGCAAGGCTGCTGCTTCAACAAACAAAGCTAAGTACGGTGCTGACTTTTACGCTCGCATCGGTGCTATGGGCGGCAAGAAGGGCACTACTGGTGGCTTCGCTGCTAACCGCGAGCTTGCTCGCACTGCTGGTGCAAAGGGTGGCCGTATTAGCCGCCGCACTAAGAAAGCTGCGTAATCTAGCGCGCTTTTACACCCCAATTCACTTGGGGTGAATAAATCGCACTACAGAGATGTAGGTCACAGCGACATAAGAATGAAAGGTGGAAACAATTCATGAACCCATTTGCAACAACTACTGATCCAGCTTGGCACCGTGTTATTGATAGCCTGGTTATCCTGGCAATTGGTGTGGCTGTCGGTGTTATGGTTGGCCTCATTTTTATACCGTCCGAAACTATAACGGTCACAAAAGTTATTCAGCGTGTACCTCTGAAGTCCCAGGATGACAGCCAAGGAACAGTCAAGGCACCAGTCCAATCTGACACGCCAAAGTTTGAAGAGAGTTAAAAATCCTTACAAAAGGCCGTTTAGATAGGGCAAAACCTTGTTCCAATCGGTCTTTTTGTATTTGTTGGCTGACTACACTGCTCTGCGCCTATAGGGGCGGCAGAAACGGGAACTACTGACATGCCACGAGGTTTTGCAGTTAAAACACTCGTAAGTTCTGGGGTCTTTTTGTAAGCTTACCATTCCGCAGGTCGGGCAGGTGCTGCGGCGGTGCAACCAGTCACGGTAGGTGTCCAGGCAGTCCTCGATGTGCTCGGGGCTGATTTGGATATCGTATTTTTTGGCAACTTTGCGGGCTTTTTGCCAGGCTTCTACCTCAAGCTCCATCAGTTCAAAATCACTCTGGTATGTCGCGTGGCCCAGGATGCCATGAGAGACTTCATGCAGGAGTGACCACATGGCAATCTCCGGCTGAGTTGAAGACGCGCTATAGGTGACACTGCGGTCCTTAGGCGACCAATAAAAGGCGTCACCCTCGACAAAACTGATAGTGGGGTAGTCCAATTGGAGTACGGGCAAGAGGTCGTTCATAAGTGGATGTTTACTTGGCGGAACCACGCTCATAATCTCTGATGAGCTGGTAGCAGCCATGGATGACTGCTTCTTCAGGGTTTTTCGCCTGTACGACCTCTGGGATTTTGACCATGGGGTCTTCGTATTTCTTGAGTTCGGCGCGCAGGAACTTGCCGTACTTGTGGAAGTGACTGCCGACGCCGCCACCGATGATAATAACATCAGGCTGCACGTTGGCAGCGATATCGATAATGCCGATAGCCAGGTCGTAGCTGATGATCTTCCAGATGGCGGGGTCATCGATCTCACTGGCAAGCTTGCCAAAGCGTTTGACGATTGCCTTACCAGAGGCGAATGATTCCCAGTTAACAAGTTCGCCGTTACGCTCAAACTTCATGTGGCCGACCTCGGCATCTATGAGATCAGGATCGAGGACACTATTGATTACGGTTCCGCCGCCGATACCAGTACTGACGGTGAGGTAAGTCACCTTGTGACGGCGTGGGCTCAGGAGGCGAGCTTCGGACAGGGCGGCCAACTTGGCATCATTTTCGATAATGGTCGTAGTTTTGGTGATTTTGCGCACATCCTCTCGGATAGGGACGTCGCGCCAAGGTAGGTTCCCGAAGGCAATAACAACCCCTGTTTTATGGTCAATTTTGCCCGGAGCGGCAACGCAAATAAGCTTGAACGGTGTAGTTGTAATTTTAGCAACATTATCTGCCAATTGTGCTTTGAATTCAGTGTAATCCTGCGGAGTTGGGAACTTGAACGACTCCTGAATTTTACCCTCTTGAGTCATGCGAGCAAGCAAGGTCTTGGTGCCGCCAATGTCTATCGTTAAGTACATGGGATAAGTTTACCATTTACCTTTCACCATTTACCATGCATTTACCATTTTCCATTCACGGTGAAGAGCTAAGGGTTACTGTGTTGGAAACAGTGAACCGTTGATGGTCAACGGACTTACTTGTTTACAGATGTGATAAGAGGTATAATAATTCTTAAGTCTGATTGGGTTTACAACTTACGAGTTGCCACAGTACTAAAGGAGGCATGTATTTATCATGTCAAAAACAATTACTATGGACGAGCTGCTTGCCAGCGAGGAGATTCGCCAGCTTAAGGCAGGGGACGTCGTAGAGGGAACTATCACTTCGGTGCGCAAGCACGAAGTATGGATCGACCTGGGCGCTAATGGCGTCGGAGTGGTTATGCGCCGCGAAATCGGCCATGGCCAAAAAATCGAAGAAGGCGAAACAGTCACTGTCAGTGTCGTTGACCCGGAACTCGACGAAGGCCACGCGCTGCTCAGCATGAAGCGCGCTGCCAAAGATCGTGGCTGGGACGAGTTACAACGCCTGTTCGAGTCTCAGGAAATTATTGAGATTAACGCCTATGACGCCAATCGTGGCGGTCTGCTGGTCGAGCTGGAAGGTATCCGCGGTTTCTTGCCGGTATCTCAGCTTGCCGCCGATCACTACCCACGCGTGAGTGGCGCCGATAAGGATGAAATCCTCCAGAAGCTGAACGCGCTTGTAAACATTCCGCTGCGTGCCCGTATCCTTGATGCAAACCGCAAGGAAAACAAGCTGATCTTCTCTGAGAAAGAAGCGGTGAAGGATGACATGCAGTCACGCTTGACCGAACTCAAGGTTGGCGACATCGTAAAAGGTGTTGTGACTGGTGTTATCGACTTCGGTGCATTTGTAAACGTGCAGGGTATTGAAGGTTTGATCCACATCTCAGAAATCAGCTGGGAGCGTGTTGAAGACCCGCGTGACTACGTGAAGACCGGCCAGGAGGTCGAGGCCAAGATCATTGCTATCGACAAGGACCGCCTCAGTTTAAGCCTCAAGCAGATGAGCGACGACCCATGGCTGGACGAAGTCAAAGCCTTTAAGAAGGGCCAGAGTGTGGAGGGTAAGATTACCCGCATTACCCCATTTGGTGCTTTTGTACAGCTGAGCCCAGCCGTTGAAGCTCTGGTACACGTATCTGAGATCAGTGGCGGCGATGAAAACGCTGCCGATCCAACCGAGATCTTTAAGCTTAACGAAAAGAAAGAGTTTAAGATCCTTGATATTGACACTGAAAACAGAAAAATAGCCTTAAGCCTGAAAGATAAATAAAGAGGCTTCCCCCTGATGCACATTTCGCCCGCTAAACTCCGTTCCGATGCTCATCGTATTACATATACGCCTGCGCTTCGGTACTCGCTTAGCGAACGAACTGCGCTATCAGGGGAAACCCTTACCCATTTGGCCAACTTAAGAATAGAAAACTAGGAAAGGAGCCAGCGCATGAATACGACCATCGAAGTCGAAGACATGATCACTGTCGGCGATCTAGCTGACAAGCTGGCTCTGCCTGTAACCAAAATCATTACCGAGCTCATGAAGAATGGCATCATGGCCACTGTAAATGAGAAGATTGATTTTGACACTGCCCAGATTATCACTGGCGAACTTGACCTTGATGTTGAGCTCGTCAGAAAGACGCAGGCACCGGTAGCTATTGTCCGGCCAAAGCCAGTCGCCGATGACCCGGATGCCACTACTCGGCCCCCAGTAGTTGCAGTTATGGGCCATGTCGACCACGGCAAGACTAGTCTGCTGGATGCTATCCGCGGCTCAGAGGTGGTTAAGGGCGAGGCCGGTGGTATTACCCAGCATATTTCAGCTTACTTTATCAAACATGGTGATCGTGCGATCACTTTCCTGGACACCCCTGGCCACGAGGCCTTTGCGGCTCTGCGTGAGCACGGTGCCCAGCTGACCGACCTGGTTATTATTGTGGTGGCTGCCGACGATGGCATTAAGCCGCAGACTCTAGAGGCTATCCGTTTTGCCCGCAAAGCTGGCGTGAAGATCATTGTGGCCATCACCAAGATGGACAAATCAGAGGCTAACCCGGACCGCATTAAGCAGCAGCTGGCCGAGCAAGAACTGCTCCCAGAAGAGTGGGGCGGTGATACGGTAATTCTGCCAGTTT
>CAZJWS010000104.1:0-1670 GCA_964549985.1 uncultured Candidatus Saccharibacteria bacterium
TCGACGGCAAGATGGGTGTGGAGTCCCAGTCCGAAACCGTATGGCGCCAAGCCGACAAATACGGTGTGCCTCGTATCTGTTTCATCAACAAGATCAACCAGACCGGTGGTGACTTCTACAAGTCACTTGATTCAATCCACAACCGCCTGAGCAAGCGTGCATTCCCAGTACATCTGCCAATTGGGTTTGAGCAAGCTATCAACGGTATCGTCGACCTTGTAACCATGAAGGCTTACACCTACACCGACTTCAAGGACCACGACCTTATTGAGGGTGAAATCCCTGCCGATATGATGGACCAAGTCAAAAAGTACCGCAGTCTGCTTATCGAAAATGCGGTAGCCGAAGACGAAGCCATGCTCGAGAAGTACTTCGAAGTTGGCGAAGAAGGCTTGAGCGAGGACGAAATCAAGCAAGCTATCCGTACTGCAGTACTGACTGGTAAATTCTTTGCCGTGACCGGCGGCGATGGCCGTGGTGTAATTGTCGAGAAAGTGCTGGACATGGTAAATGACTATCTGCCAAGCCCACTCGACACTGGTTCCACCTGGGGTACTCACCCGAAGACTGGCGATGAAATCGAACGCAAGCACACCGAGGCTGAGCCATTTGCAGCCCTCGCATTCAAGATTACTTCTGATCCATTTGTGGGTAAGCTGGCTTACTTCCGTGTCTACTCCGGTAAAATCACTGCTGGTTCGTATGTTTTGAACACTTCAACGGGCGAAAAAGAGCGCGTCGGCCGTATTGTCCGCCTGCACGCCGATAAACGTGATGACGTCACCGAAGTTGGCGCTGGCGACATTGCTGCTATTGTGGGACTCAAGGCTACCACGACTGGTAACACTTTGGCTGATCCAAACAATCCTATTGTTTTGGAATCTATTACTTTCCCAGAACCTCCTGTGAGTATCGCTATCGAGCCAAAGACCAAGTCCGACCAAGAGAAGATGTCGCTTGCACTGCAACGCCTGGCAGAAGAAGACCCAACCTTTAAGGTCAAGGTCGACGAAGAAACCGGTCAGACCATCATCAGCGGTATGGGCGAGCTTCACCTCGAAATCCTGGTTGACCGCATGAAGCGCGAATTTGCCGTCGAAGCCAACATTGGTGCGCCGCAAGTTGCGTACCGCGAGACCATCAAGAAATCTGACGTTGAAGCCCAAGGTAAGTTCATCCGCCAGTCTGGTGGTCGCGGCCAGTACGGCGATGCATGGGTACGCGTATCGCCAAACGAAAAAGGTAAAGGCTTTGAGTTCATCAACTCTATCAAGGGTGGTGTCATTCCTGGTGAATACATCAAGCCGGTTGAAGCTGGTATCGTAGAAGCACTGACCACTGGTGTAGTGGCCGGCTATCCGGTTGTTGATGTGGTTGTTGAACTCTATGATGGTAGCTACCACGAAGTTGACTCCAACGAAATGGCCTTTAAGATTGCGGGTTCGATGGCGGCAACTGCTGCTATGAAGCTGGCTAACCCAGTACTGCTTGAACCTGTCATGAAACTGGTGGTTGTGACCCCCGAGGAATTCATGGGCGATGTAATTGGCGACCTTAACAGCAAGCGCGGCCGTATTGAATCCATGGAAGACCTCCAGGCAGGTATTAAGGAAATCACCGCCTTTGTACCGCTTGGTGAGATGTTTGGCTATACTACCTCGCTGCGCTCA
>CAZJWS010000104.1:1680-3647 GCA_964549985.1 uncultured Candidatus Saccharibacteria bacterium
TCAGCCACCAAGGGCCGCGCTAGCAGCTCGATGGAGCTCGATCACTACGCTGAGGTACCAAATAACGTTGCCGAAGCAATCGCCAGCAAGCGTGCAAGCTAAATAAGGGTAGGTCATGGCAAAAACTGGTGTTGAGTATCTGCAGAGTTGCACGAAACGTCGACTGGATGTCTTTGGTGCCAGTCTGATTGGTATTGCATTATCACCCGTTGCCGCGGTTGCGGCTACGGGTGCGGCAATTGACACTCGCGATACAAACCCCTTCTTTTTGCAGGAACGCTATGGCCAGGATGGAAGGCCGTTCCAAGCCATAAAATTCAGAACACTGAGGCAGCGCCTGGTACACGGGCCGGCACAAGAGTTTGGCACTTTTGATCCGCGGGCAACAAAATTCGGTTTGTTCCTGCGCAGGTCCGGCTTGGACGAACTTCCCCAACTCGTAAATGTCATGAGGGGCGATATGTCTTTGGTTGGCTTGCGGCCTGCGACACCGACCAATCTGGAGACATTCGAACAGGCCGACCCCTCGCTGTTTAGCGAATGGCACGAATGCTATACCTCGGGACGTCCTGGCATACTATCGACCAGCGCTATCTACAGGCATGGCGTAACCGATATGACCCCTTCGGCTTGCCGCGAATCAATGCGTATGGATATTATTGATGTAGGGCAGGCTTCTCTTGGGCGGGATATACGGTTGCTAGCGGCAGCACCTCGTGAATTGTTCATTGCGAATCAGCAGGCGGGGCAGAACTCTGGTTGTCAGAATCTCTAGTGAAGCTTTGCAATCATAAGCATCTATCTTATAATTTTGACAAATGGCGCACACTACTCGCGAAGAAAAAGACGACTCAGCGCATTTTAGGCGCGCGCTATTGCCAACATTGGCAGAGACCATCGCACTTCTAAGCGGCAGCCTTTTGTTCCTCATAGCACTAAACCTTATTCCGGCGGTCCGGTTTTTTAACGACGTAAACTACTCAATGGTGACCGATTATGTCCGTGAAACTGTCGAGAAAGTTTTGGCACCCACCGACAATCAGGGAACCTCAAGAATTCTGACGGTCGTACTCTGGATGGTAGTGGGCATGATCGCTTACATTATCGTCTGGTTTGTAGGCAGTATGATCGCCAATTACCGGCGCGATATCACCGAGACACGGGGCATGACGCTGCCGGCCAATTTTAACAGGGATGACGCCTGGCACGAGACGATACTGCGTATTATCATCCGCGTGCTCACCAGTATTGCACTGTTGTACTGGATCTATCTGTTATTAGCAGCTATTCTGCCGTACGCGTCATCACTGTTTTTGGCTAATATCACGGACTTTGGCATTAGTTCGCTGGCAGCTTTGGTGTTGTCGGTTCTGATTCTAGCTGGCTCTATCTTTGTAGCGATGATCTTCGCCCGCTGTATGGTGCTGCGTGAGCGCGTGTTCAGCGGCTAGATTGTAAAATCATATCAAAAGTGGTATAATTATTGCATGTCGGAATTGACACAAGTTTATACCGGTGCAGAAAATCTCTTTGACCACTTGAGGGTTACACAGGATGGCAGGACTGGTTTTTATCTTAACGAGGCCGGGCATCCAATAGCTTTTCATCGTACACAGTACCCAAGTGATGCTCCGATGTCCTATTCTGAGGAAGGTTCGTTAGGATCGGGAATATATCTCGGGAACACTGAACAGGTTGTTGCCTCATTTTCTAAAATTCCTTACATGAGAGCCCTGGTGGTCGTTGAACTGCCTTGTAGAACTGATGAAATCCAGGTGGTTGATGCGCCTGCTCAGTTTGACCGTGAAGCCTTTGACAGGATGCGCAAAACACAAGAGGTACCGGCCCGGATGCTTTCCTGGAAGCCCCCGGTAGGCAACACTTTAGGCTGTCTAGTAATGGGCGGCTTCAGAATGAGGCCGAAAACACCGCGCTGGGGACTTTGGGTTGACGAAACAACAGAAATC
>CAZJWS010000104.1:3657-4103 GCA_964549985.1 uncultured Candidatus Saccharibacteria bacterium
CATTTGCGAAGATTGTCTCGGTCAAAGATAAGAAAAAATAGCCACCCGCGACCCTTGTCAGATTAATTCTTTTCATCTATAATCAACGGGTAACTCGCGTGAGGGCTTTTGCTGTGCATGCCTTTCGATTTATCGAAGTGCGCGCACAGCAAATATGGATCGCGTAGTAAACATTAATAAATAATAACTGTCAGACAGTTGTAAGGAAGCAAACGCAACCCTACCACTGTCAAGCAGCTATTTTGAGCCAAGGGTAATTTGCCCTAAGATGAGGCTTCCATTCTGGAGTCGTATTATACATACGGTGTAAGAATGTCCTCAGCTTAGGGGAAATTACCACTCTCAAAAAAGCTGTGCGCATAAAAGGAGATTAAATGGCAGGAACTTTTGACAGGTCTAAACCTCACGTCAACGTAGGTACCATGGGTCACGTTGACCACGGTAAA
>CAZJWS010000105.1:0-4033 GCA_964549985.1 uncultured Candidatus Saccharibacteria bacterium
AGGACCGATACCAATCGACCCCTGTTAAAACATAGCTAGTATTGCAATACTAGCACAGCTCTACCCCTGTTAAAGCCTGCCCTTGAGGGCTTCGCGGACAGTGTGAATCTCATCCCAATCATGTTCGCCGTCGGCACGTTCAATGGTTTTTTCGTGCCCTTTACCCAGTAATAACAGCGTGTCGCCCTTGGCTGCACGTGAAACCGCAAACTTTATCGCCTCCGTTCTATCGAGTATCAAGAATAAGTTCTTATCCCGCTTTTTACCGGCCGATTCTGCTCCGCCGGCTATCTGATCCATAATTTCGTTGCCATCGATATCACGGTCGTCCTCTTCGGTCACAATCACTTCGTCAGCGTATTCCCCGGCTAATTTGCCCTGGATAGCCCGTTTGGCCTCGTCGCGGCGCCCAGCCGAGCCGAATAAGACAATCAGCTTGCCCTTCACCACCGGCTTCAAATCCTTAAAGAGCTTCTCAAAGCTGTCCGGAGTGTGTGCAAAGTCCACAATCACGTCAAAGTCCTGCCCCTCGTCCACCGGGTCCATACGGCCCTCTACGCGCGTTAGGGCGGCTATTCCGCGCTCGATCTGCTCCTTGGTCAATCCCAGCGCTCCGCCCACTGCAGCGGCTGCTAGGCTGTTGTAGACGTTAAACCGGCCCGGGATATGGCACTCAATCCGCAGTTCCCTGCCCTCATACACCGCCTGGTAGCGTGAACCGCCAGAAGTTAGGTGCACGTTGCGGGCCTGCAAATCACCCTTCTCAATCCCGTAGGTAATCGGGTGGGCAATATCGCTGGCAAACAGCTCGGCCGAAGGGTCCTCGGCGTTGATAATGCCAATCTGCTTGCTTCCTTTGCTGCTGTTAGCCAGCTTAAACAACTGGCGCTTGGCATCGCGGTAAGCCTCAAAAGTTCCATGATAATCCAGGTGTTCGTGCGTCACATTGGTCATCACAGCAATACTGTACGGAATCCCCCACACCCGGTTCTGCGCCAGGGCGTGGCTGGTTGTTTCCAGTATCAGCCAATCCACCCCTTGTGACTTCATCCACTTCAGGCGCTGAATCAACTCCTTCACCGGTACATTGGTCATGTGGTGGATCTGCGGATTAATATCGTTCCCCACTCCGTATGCAACGGTACTCATGAGCCCTGCATTGTAACCGGCCTCTACCAGCATTTTGTGCACCATAAAGGTGGTGGTGGTTTTACCATTGGTACCGGTAATACCGATCACTTTCATGCCGCGGGCCGGGAAGCCATTCACGGCGTGCAGCAGCATTGCTTCCAGCTTATGGCCGGTGGGTTCAATCTTTTTGAACAGACTAACAGGGATAAATTTCT
Source organism: uncultured Candidatus Saccharibacteria bacterium (assembly GCA_964549985.1). Lineage (GTDB taxonomy): Bacteria > Patescibacteriota > Saccharimonadia > Saccharimonadales > JACDBH01 > CAZJWS01. The sequence goes on from CAZJWS010000105.1 coordinate 1,347, forward strand.
TAAGGAATTTTTTCATATACCCCTATTGTAAAGCAAAGAGCCCCGTATACAGGGGCTCTTTATTTGAGGACGACAGTTTGGGCACTTAACCAGCGGCGGCCTCGGCAAGTTCGGCCATGATTTCGTTATAGTGATGCAGCTCGGCTGGGTTAATTATCCGGCCGCCTTCGCCACCAACACGGAAGTAGGTATCTGGTGTCCAGACAAAGTTTGTACCCATGCGCTGATTGTAGGTATCAAGGGTACGCTGGGCGAGTTCATGTGGATTGCTGCTCAGTTTTGGCGCGTTAGCCATAGGCCATGCGTCCAAGCTAAAGCCCTCGGGCAAGTGGAAAGTATTGCCAGTAGGTACTGGGACCGTCTCGATAACCTGCTGTACGGCTGCAGAACCGGTTGAGGCACTCGCCGGTACGCCAGGAACGGCTTCGGCAGCACTGCTCAGGGCACCCGCATTAACACTGCCCGGTACACCCGGCACCGCAACTGGTGCGGTGGCGGCTTCGGCAGCCGCCTGGGCTTCGGTTACGGTTGGTGCGCCGGCAGGTACGCGCATCATGGGTAGTTCGCCCGGATCAAATTCAGCGCTCGTATTTCCAGATGGAGTGCGGCGAGGCATAAGTCCACTGAAGTCTGGCAGCCAGCCCTTTGGCTTGGCAGCATTGCTATCGCCGCTTGCCAGGTTCATACGCGAGCCACTGCCCGGCTCCATCTTGGCCCACCAGGCCAGAGCACCAGCAGCAGCGACAACACCAACACCGGCAGCCACACCAACCCACTTGTTACGCTTTTCACCGTTGGTGCGGTAGATAAGCTTGTTATAAACGGCTTGGCCGCCGCGACCAATCATGCTCAAGGCAGGAGTTACCGCATCTACATACACACGCTGGCTAATATAACGGACGCGCTCGTTGAGCTTCATGGCTGGGCGCGGGGCACGCTCGGGCTGCAAAGGCAGCGGCTCACCAGCAATGGTGCCCATTGCAGGAGTATCCGTGTTTGGAGCTGTTGCTTGTGTCTGATCAGTATCATCTGATCCAGTCGCTATCTCGCCCAGGCTGGCCAAAGCAGCCCGGTCGTCATCACTTAATTCAGGTATACCGGCTGGCGTGTCGGCAACCGCATCACCATCAGGGGTCGGAGCGGTATCCAGTCCTCCCTTGCGCTCCAGCATTTCTTCCTTGATTCTCTCAAAAACAATCTCCTCTTCACCTTCGGGTACGGTACCCGGTGCGGTTATTTTGGCAGATTGTTTTATTCGATCCCAAAGTTCGTCAATAATTGCATGAGCTGTCTCATCATCCCCGTAGTACTCGGCCAACGCCCAAGCATCGATCAGTTGTTCCAGCTTAGGGCGTGGAGCGGCATCAGCTTCGAGCTGATCAGTTGGAGCAGCATCGGCAGGAGCAGGAGTAGTAGCGCCACTGTAACGCAGCTCATTCAGCTTGTCTGCAAGAGCCAGCGCGACATTGCGGGCAATGACTTTCTTTTGGCCATCAGATTCGTAGAAATAAGTATGGCGGTTGCTCTTGGCAGCCTCGCCGTTGATCTGGCCGTCTTCGCCTACCAGTAGTTCGCCGTTGGTATTGAGCAAGCGACCCTGTGCATCGGCACGATAGAGCGTTGAGTAAGCACCGTCCAACTGGGCCTCTAGCTGATCAGCAACCGCCTGATTGGCCAGGGACTGTGCGTCTGCCGGCTGGACTGGCTGCTCCTGCAAAGGGGCCTGCTGTGCTTCTGGTAGAAGTTCTATTGTGCTCATAGTGGCTCGTTTGGCGGTCTTAATGCTTGCTAAATTTGCTTTATAAAGTTGTTTATTACGAACATTATTGTATCAAAACATATGCTTTTTGTCAATAGCTTAATGCCACTTTATTGTGTTTTATGCAAATGTGCAATATCGTTTTCTGATACGATAGAGTGAATGCGAATCCTTGGTATCGAGTCCAGTTGTGATGAAACAGCCGCGGCAGTGGTAGAGATTGATGACGATCTGAACTGTTCCCTGCTCTCTAATGTAGTGGCCAGCAGCATGGATTTGCACGTGCAATACGGCGGTGTTGTGCCCGAAATCGCCGCCCGGTCACATATTGAATCTATCCTGCCCGTGATCAACGAAGCCATCAGAGATGCTTTCCAGGACCTGGTCTTGGAAACAGAAGAATCATGGTCTAATATTGATGCGATAGCGGTGACGTATGGTGCAGGCTTGGGGGGCTCCCTGCTGGTTGGCGTTATGACGGCTCGTACCTTGGCTATTACCAAAGACAAGCCGCTGTATGCCATCAACCATGTCGAGGGGCATGTCTACGCTAATTTCATCACGTCCTCCACCCTGCACCCTTCACCCTATACCCTGGTGCCTAAAGCACCCCAGTTCCCTTGCTTGGCGTTGATCGTATCCGGTGGGCATTCGCAGCTCGCCCTGTTCCGGGATCACTTTGATTACACCTTGCTTGGCCAAACCCAGGATGACGCCGTAGGGGAAGCTTTTGATAAAGTGGCCAAAATTATCGGCCTGCCCTACCCTGGCGGCCCTTCGGTGGGCAAGAAAGCCCTCGAAGGCAATCCGAATGCCTTTACCCTGCCCAAGGCTAAGATGCCGAATAAATACGACTTCAGCTTTTCCGGCTTAAAAACAGCCGTCCTGCGCAAATCCCAGGAACTAGTGGGCAAAGACTTCACTTTCC
>CAZJWS010000106.1:0-3983 GCA_964549985.1 uncultured Candidatus Saccharibacteria bacterium
CTCTTAGCACGCTATGTTGAGCGGCAGGCACAGATTTATGTGGTGGTGCCAATTTTGCTGCAGGCCATATTGTTTAGTGCGATTCGTCCAGGCGGCAGTGTACTGTGGGCCAATATATTGCTCGGGGGATCCTTGGCCGTGAATGCGCTAATTTATTTTGTATCAGCAACCAGGCAGCGTAATCAAGACGATGCACGTTACCTGATTCATGTCACAACGTTAATTCTGAGCTTTCTGTGCACAGTACTGTTGTTTGCACTTGACTATCAGGCAACCGCTTGGCTGGTGCCGCTGAGCTTTATGGTGAGCGGCGCGCTGACCCTGCACTATTATTGGCAGGGCAGGCAGATCGAGCGCGAGGTATCGATACTGGTAATTGTGGCATCGTTTTTTTTGCTGCTGCATGTGCAAGGTGTCGACACTATTCATATATACACGCACTTGTTGGCGCTTACTTTTGCCGCCTTTGCCGCCTGGCGTTATATGCGTGACGAGCATATGGCCTACAGCAGTTATCTACAGGCGGCCTTCTTTACGATCACGGTGCCGCTTATCTTTCAGGCGCTCAGTGGCACGGGTGGCGACTTCTATGGCTGGCTGCTGATTCTTGAGCAGGTTTTCATACTGATTATTGGCGTAACTATCAGGAGCAAGTTCTTAGTATGGGCGGGTTTGTACACGGCGCTCGGCGCCGTGCTTTACCAGCTCCGCGACCTTGGTTGGGCCGCCGTGTTGGTGCTGGCATTATTTGTCATAGGCGTAGCGGTGAGGCGTTTATACAAGCTTTCCCAAAACGACAAAGACAAATAACGACCCTGGAAGTGCTATAGTAAACTCAGTAAAACGAAACAAGTATGACAAAACAAATACATCGGAATCAACAAGGCTTTGCTATCGGCACTGTGGTGCTTGTGGTGATATTGGCCACTGCGGTATTCGGCATAGTGAAATTTATCAGTGCGGTGCAGGCCGATAACCGTGAGCAGGGTAGTAAGCTTCAGGCAAGCTTCAACGATGGTTACACAACGCCAGACGAAGCTGCCAAGACCGGATCCGACCCGGACGAAACCACTGAAACCCCTGGTCAAACCGCCAAGGAATACGAGGTTAGAAGTGTGAAGGTCAAGATTGACCCGCTGACAGTCACAATCTCTATAGGCCTTCCGCTACGTATAGAGAAAGGCACGTGTTATGTAGACCTGCGTTTGCCGGATGGCTCTAATTATGTGCGCTATGTTGAGCCGGTTGAGAAGTCTAACAGCTGTGTTATTTCAGTTCCTGTGAAGAAGTTGGAGGCGAGCAAGACGTGGACTTATCAGGCAGGCTTCTTTAGTAGTGATGCCAAGCTCAAGGGCGAGCACGAAAAAAGCCAGCTTAATTTGTAAAAACCACTTTGTTTGACAGCTGCTGTTTCTGATACTATACATGCAGAAAAGAGGGAGAATTATGGCCGCGCGTCCGAAAAGTACCAAGAAAACCGTATCCGCAAAGAAAAAACAAACACAGCAAGTATCGGTGCCAAAGGATAAACTACTGTCTCGCTTGACCGTGTTCTTCTTTGACCGGCCATTGCTAACCGCATTCCTTTGGATTGCGCTTACTTTGTTTGGCGTCCTGAGTTATACCACCTTGCTGCGCCGTGAAGGTTTTCCGAGTGTCAACTTCCCACTGGCACTTGTGAACGGTGTATACTTTACCTCTGACCCGGCCGCGGTAGACACCGAAATTGCCAAGCCAATATCTGACATTGCTCTGCAACAAGAGGGTGTAAGTTCGGTAAGCGCACAAAGTGCCGGCAACTTCTTTAGCATCCAAGTCAGTTATGATGAGGGTGTCAATGCCAAAGATGCAACCGCCAAACTTGAACAGGCGGTAAAGGACTCCGGGCAGTTGCCGCAAGGTGCCAATGTGGTTTTTACGGTGCCGTATTTTGGTGCCACGGGCGGCGATGCGGAACGAGTCGACATGGCACTATCATTCTTCCCGCGTGAAGACGGCAAAACAACCGAAGAGATTGTGGCCGCCGCCGAGGCATACGCCAAAGTTCTGTCGGACAAAAATATCCATGATGTTGCCAGAGTGTCTGTAAAAAGTCCTTTCGAGGAGACGATGAATCCTGCCACTGGGCAGATGGTGACCATTCAGCAGAGTTTTGACCGCTTCGGCCTGCGTGAAAACAATGAGAATAAGTATCATGATTCGGTCATCATCGCCGTGGCGGCGAATGATGGGTTTGATGTAATCAAGCTGGATGATGCCGTGCGGGATACACTAGCTGAGACGGCTAATGATCCGAGCATTGCTGGCTACGAAGCGCACATCAGTGCCAGCTTTGCACCGAATATTCGTGAGAATATCTCTGAATTGCAACGTTCATTGCTGGAGGGCTTGATCGCGGTACTGATAGTCGGTTCAATCGTGATTGCGCTGCGAGCTTCTATTATTACGGTTATTTCTATGATCACGGTGCTGGCAATTACGCTGGGCTTTCTATACGCAATTGGCTACACGCTGAATGTCATCACATTGTTCTCGCTAATTTTGGCGCTGGCACTTATCGTCGACGACACGATCATCATGGTCGAGGCAATTGATGCGGCACGGCACCATCACAAAGACCGGCGAAAGGCGGTAAGGGAGGCTACACGTAAAGTCTCGCGCGCCATGGTGGCGGCCACGCTGACGGCGGGTCTTAGTTTTGCGCCGTTGCTGTTTGTTGGCGGTATCCTAGGCACCTTTATCCGGGCAATCCCGATTACTATTATTTCGGCGCTGCTCATTAGCTTGGTTGTTGCACTTATCTTTATCCCGTACTTTGCACGTTACTTGCTACTCGGGCCCAAGCAAATGGGTAAGAAGGGTGTTACCGAAGTCGCAGCAGGCTTTGAAGCGGCTATTGCCAACTTTATCACCAGGCCGATGCGTTGGGCTCGGCACTCGCAGAAGAAGCTGTTTCTGGTGGGCAGCGCGGCGGTACTGGTAGGCTTAGGTTTTATTTTGGCCGGTGCACTAATTGCTCGTAATGTACCGTTTAATATCTTCCCACCAACCAAAGATACAAATGGTTTGGCGGTTAATATCACCTTCCCGGCTAACCAAAGTATTGAGCAGGCCGAAGCCATTGCTGCCGAAGCTGATCAGATCATAGCGAGCGAGCTTGGTGAAAACTTTGTACAAGGCTCTTACTTCAATACCGGTAGCCAACAGAGTGCCAGCCAACAGATAGAAATTATCAGCTACACCAAGCGCGACGTAACTTCGCCAGAGCTAGTCGACAAGCTGCAGGCCAAATTTGGTGGTGAGTTTTCCGACAAGGCACTGGTATCGGTTGGCCAGCTTGACGTAGGACCGCCAGCCGCAAGTTTTGTAGTCCAGATCAAGGCTGATAACCGCGAGGCAGCATTCAAGGCAGCGGAAGATATGAAGTCATTCATGGAGTCTGCCGAGCTTGAGCGGCCCAACGGTACGACGGCTAAGTTTGTGAATGTCAGCGTTTCGAGCTCGAACCAGTTCATTCGTACTAATGGCCAGCTGGTGGTAACGGTATCGGCTGGCTTTGATGGTGATGATACCTCCACGCTTGTCACGCTGGGCGAGACCGCGGTCAAGGACGAATTTGATGCAGACCGATTGGCTGGCTATGGCTTGCCCGAGGATGCGGTACAGCTTGACCTGGGCTTTGAGTCAGAAAACCAGGAGTCCTTTGCGACCCTGGCCCTGGCTTTCCCGATTCTGTTAGTAGTCATGTACATTCTGCTTGCAATACAGTTCCGTAGTCTGTTGCAGCCGCTGTTGATCTTCATGGCGATTCCATTCAGCTTGTTTGGTATTGCACTTGGCCTGGATATCACTGCCAATGCCTTTAGTTTCTTCGCGATGCTTGGCTTCTTCGCGCTACTCGGATTGAGCGTCAAGAACACTATCTTGCTGACCGATTTTGCCAACCAAGCAAGGCGCGAAGGCTTCGGAGCGGTTGATTCGGC
>CAZJWS010000107.1:0-3972 GCA_964549985.1 uncultured Candidatus Saccharibacteria bacterium
GGAAATAGCGATAGTCATGGGCGACTTCTTTGGTCCGCTGGCTGAAGGTTTTCATCTTAGCATCATCCCAACCGCGGGTTTCCTGGACGATTTCTTTGCCGTCTTCCAGCAATTCAATTTGCCGCTTGACTTCATATTCAATAGCTTTTTCGACGCTGCGGAATGAGTTGAGGTTCTTGGTCTCGGTACGGGTACCTAGTTTGTCGGTTTTACTAATCGATACATTGACATCAAAACGCATATTGCCGTGATACAAATCAACATCACTGACCCCGGCGTACTTCATGCGTAAGTACAGTTCGTGCGCATAGGCTTTGGCCTCAGCCGCGGTGTGCATTTCGGGCTCAGAAACGATTTCCAGCAGCGGCGTGCCGGCGCGGTTGAGGTCAACCAGACTGTAATCAGCCCCTTCTGGGTGGGTAGATTTGCCAGCGTCGGCTTCCAGGTGAGCGCGAGTAATGTTAATGCGCTTTTTCTCACCATCAACCTCTATATCAATGTGGCCGCCCAGGATAATCGGCTCATCAAACTGACTAATCTGATAACCCATCGGCAAATCAGGATAAAAGTAATGCTTGCGGTCAAATTTGCTGAACTTCTGCGGCCTGGTATTCAGAGCAAAGGCCGCCTTGCTGGCCAGCTCCACAGCCTTGTTGTTCAACACCGGCAAAGCACCGGGCATACCAAAATCAATATGGTTTACCAGTGTATTCGGCTCGGCATCGCGCGCGTCGTTATTAGCACCACTGAATAGCTTGGTTTTGGTCTTTAGCTGCACGTGGCACTCGATACCGATAGTCGGGATGTAACCTTTAGACATAGATCTTTCCCGTTATCCACGATCTGTTTACCGTTTTCCATGCGTTATCCGTGATCCGTTTACCGTGAATAGCTAATGGTGAATGTACGGTGGATGGTAAAAGGTGAATGGTGAACAAATTCATCATTTCAGTGCTCCGAGGTCTTTCAGCGCCTGACGAATGCCCATAAGTGCTTTCTGGACTTCTTTTTGACTGAGCTTCACATCTACTTCATGCACAAGCCGGTTGCGAAGTTTATGCGCAAACCAGGCCATGTCGTTATCGCTAAAGGTCTTCTGAGCCGACACCATGCGCTCGCCCATAGTCTTGCCTTTGAACTTGCGCTTCTTCAGCGCCTCGTCCAGCAAGTTATCGGCTTGAATAATAGCCATCGGCCACGCTTCGGTCTTGCTCAGACCTTTTTGTAACTCTTTCCACTTATTGGTGAAATACTGGCGGTTCAGATCTTTGCGCGGGCGGCGGGCTACAAAGGTAATGATACCTAGTATTGCCAGTCCAGCGCCAATAGCCGCAATTAAAAGTTCGGTGTTCATAGGGTAATCCTTTGGACTGCAATTAACTGTTCACCGTTCACTATTTTCCATACGTTTACCATGAACCGTTTACCGTGAATGGTAAAAGGTGAATGTATGGTGAATGGTGAAGGGTAAATGGTAAATGAATTCATATCCTCAGATCCTCATAAGCCTTGGCAAGGCCCAACAAAGCCCGGTCAGCCTTTTGTGGTGCCAGTAATTGCAGGCCGACCGGCAAGCCGTCCACCGTGCCAGCGGGTACGCTGATCGATGGGACCCCGGCTAAATTAGCCGCAACTGTCATAATATCAACCAGATACATCTTAAGCGGGTCGTGCACATTCTCACCAATCTTGAATGCTGTTGATGGTGCGGTAGGCCCCACCAAAAAATCAACCTTTTGGAATACTTCGGCAAATTCATTCATAATTTTGGTACGAACTGTCTGAGCCTTGTTGTAGTACGCATCATAGTAGCCAGAGCTCAGCACATAGGTGCCAATCATAATGCGGCGCTTGGCTTCAGCGCCAAAACCCTGCTCGCGCGATAGTTCATAGCTCTCGGTCAGGTCTTTTGCATCTGACGCGCTGTGGCCGTAACGCTGGCCATCATAACGGCTAAGGTTGCTGCTGACTTCGGCCGGGCAGACAATGTAATACACGGCCAAAGCAAGCGGCAATGACGGCAAACTAACTTCGCTAATAATGGCACCGGCAGCCTCAAGAGACGCAATGGCTTTTTGGATTTCTGCTTTGACATCCGGGTCCAACCCCTCGCCCATATACTCTTTGACGACACCAACAATTTTGCCTTTTATACCAGTATCCAGCTTGGTATAACTGGTTTCGTCACGCTCAATCGTAGTACTGTCCAGCGGGTCACGGCCGGCCATAATATCCAATACGAGTGCCGCATCTTCGACAGAATTAGTGATGGGGCCCATACAGTCCAGGCTGCTGGCCATGGCCACTACACCACTTCTGGAGGTCAGGCCGTAAGTTGGCTTAAGTCCAACCGATCCGGTAAAACTAGCGGGCAGACGAATCGAGCCGCCCGTATCAGAGCCAAGCGCAAATGGCGCCAAACCCAGTACAACCGCTGCGGCAGAACCACCCGACGAACCACCGGGCACGCGGGTTTTATCATACGGGTTGAGCGAGGTAAAGAAATCGCTGTTCTCGGTGCTGGAGCCGTGGGCAAAAGCATCCAGGTTTGCCTTGGCTACACAGATTGCACCCTCGGCCTCGAGTTTCTCGATCACGGTTGATTGGTACGGCGCCTCAAAACCTTTCAGAATATTGCTGGCGGCGGTAGTTTCAGAGCCAAAAGTCAAAAAGTTATCTTTGGCAATGAACGGTACACCAGCAAGCTTGCCAGGATTTTTACCAGCGCGGACTTGCTCGTCAATAAACTTGGCGCGCTCCAGCGCCCGGTCTCGCACCTTGGTGATAATTGTTTTATACTCATCAGCTGCGTCAATACGAGCAAGCGAATCTTCAACCAAGCTCGCAGCCGATACTTTGCCGCTCCGGACATCTTCTGTAATTTGAGCAATTGAGCCCCAACTCATGAAAATAGCCTCGTTAGCCTTTCACCGTTTACCGTTTTCCATGCGTTATCCGTGATCCGTTTACCGTGAATGGTAAAAGGTGAATGTATAGTGAATGGTAAAAGGTAAAAGGTGAATGGACTGTTCATCCGATCATCCTCTTGACCTTGATGTAAGATTTCTCAGTTTTTGGTGCGTTCTTGAGCAGTGCTAGCTGATCAGCGCCATAATCCTTTACTTCATCCGGACGCGTCACATTGGTCAGCCCCGTTACCTGGTACGTTGGCTTTAGACCCGAAACATCAACATCCTTAAGCATTTCGACATAACCCAAAATCTCACTTATTTCGCCCTGGAAAGCCGCTACCTCATCATCGCTCAGTTTGAGCCGGGCCAATTTGGCCAATTTTAATACATCGTCTTTAGAAAGCTTTGCCATGTGTTTAGGAATTATAACACCTTACAAAACTCGAAGGGATATTGACTTTTCACGTGAAATATTGTTTTATGTGTTTTACAACTTTACAAACCGAGGATTTGCTTCTTCTTCGCTTCAAACTCTTCATCGGTCAAGATGCCTTGATCACGCAGTTCTGCCAGCTGCTTGAGTTGACTAATCTGGTCCTGAGAGTCTGCCTGAGCCGGTGCTGCTTGTGGTGCCGCATCAGCTCCCGCCTCGGCAGCTCGCTTGGCCCGGCTTGATCCAATCGCTGCACCCATAACCAATCCACGCCGTCTGCCTCTTCTAAATGATGGTCCCATTTCGCCTCCCTTATTTACCCTTTTATAGTAGCATGTTGCAGTTTAAAGCTTGGATCTTACATCTTCGATGATATCGCGTACCCCGAAGCAAAAGGTTCGCTTTGCTACAGGCAAGGTTCGGCGGTTACAATTTTGACTTCACATCCTCAATTATATCCCGTAACTCTGCCGCCTTCTCAAATTGTAAGTTAGCGGCCGCCAGGTCCATTTGGGCGGTGAGGTCTTTGATGAGCATTTTGTATTCGTCTTTGGGGATTTTCTTGAGGTCCAGTTTGGCTTTTTTGGCTTCTTCGCCGAGGTCTACGCTCATGCTCTTGTCTACGGC
>CAZJWS010000108.1:0-3935 GCA_964549985.1 uncultured Candidatus Saccharibacteria bacterium
CACAGTTTTGAGCGACATGCCATAAGATACTGCCTGGCGCTCGGCTTACATTCTGGTAGGGATGCCAGAAGTCTCTATTGTTCAGCAAGCTGTCCGAGGTGGAGGTATCGGCTTGCCGATTGCTCGAGCGAGTATGGGACCGCCCCCGTACTGCTGCGAGTAGTGAGTTTGGTCCATCCAGGGTCCCCGCCGGCCCGACGATGTCGATCACTCATGCCTCCCCTCGGCTTTCGTGGCAATAATGCCTTAAGGGTTGACGTCCTGTGTACCCGGGAGAACTCTCTGTCGAGGTTCGCTTGACCGGTTCTGTAGCTACGGGTTACAGACACAGGGCGTCACGCCAATCGTCCCTCCGGCTCTCCGGAACTTGTCCTTCGGGTGTATCACTCGGTGAGGCATGTTCATGTAGAGAGCCGGAGGGCGCCAACTTGCTGAGCTTTTGCTCTTTGATTGCCATCCAGGTGATTGAATACCAGGCAAGTCGCCAAAATCGAACAGCAGCTGCCCGCCAGCACTTTAAAGTAGAGCCTTAGCTCCTTTAAGCATCACGTCTGTATCGTCCCCGAAATCATAAATGACCAGTTTGTGGCTTCAGGAACGGTATAATGAACTAAGATGAAATATATTTTCCGAATATTACGGTTTACTTCGAGTTTGTGGCGGTATTATGCTGCCATATCTGTTTTTACTGTGCTTTTGGCGGTGCTGGGACTGATCACGCCGTTTATTACCGGTAAAGTGATTGACGAACTCAAACTCGGCACCGATGCCCGGGTGGAGTTTGTGCTGGTTATGGCCGGGCTGATATTTTTGATTGATTTTGGCACCACCATCTTTAGCAATATTGGTGGGTATATAGGTGATCAGATGTCAGCCAAACTGGCACGGACTTTGAGCGAAAAATACTACCAGCACATTTTGAGCTTGCCGCAGCAATTCTATGATACCGAGCTGACAGGGAAAATTATTAACCGCCTGAACCGCTCTATCGGCCAGATCGCCAGTTTTATGCAGATGATGAGCAATAACTTTTTGCAGTTCATCTTCGGCACAATACTGGCGTTGGCCGTTATTGCTTTCTATAGCTGGCCCGTTGCACTACTGCTTTTTGCACTTTATCCGATTTTTATACTGATGACTATTCGTACAAGCAACAAGTGGCAGAAGTATCAAGCCGAGAAAAATGAGCATAGTGATATCGCCAGCGGCCGGTTGGCTGAAGTCATCGGCCAGATAAAAGTAGTTAAAAGCTATAACCAAGAAAAGAGAGAATATAGCTTTTTTAGTCATCACGCAGCCAAGATGGTGGGAATCAACCGGCCGCAGTCCAAACTGTGGCATATCAATGACGTGAAGCGGCGGATCGTGCTGAACATTATTTTCTTTGGCGTTTATGCCTTTATCTTCGTGCAGGCGGCGCAGGGGTCGCTGACGCCTGGGCAGGCCGTGACGTTGATTTTGTACGCTATGCAAATCCGCATCCCGATCTTTACCATCAGTTTCTTGGTCGAAAATACCCAGCGGGCGGTGGCGGACAGCAAAGATTACTTTGAAATCCTCGAGATCAAGCCGGCTATTACGGATGTAGCCGATGCTAAGCCGCTCGAAGTAGGCAAGGGCACGGTGGTGTTTGACGGCGTGACCTTTGCTTATGACAAAAAGCCGGTGCTGAAGGGCATTAGTTTTGCGGTTGAACCAGATAGCAAGATTGCTCTGGTGGGTGAGTCAGGCGAGGGCAAAACCACCATCACCAATCTGTTAATGCGCTTGTATGAGCCGCAAAACGGTTCAATTCTGATTGACGACCAAGATATCGCTGATGTCATGCAGGCCAGTTTGCGTAGTAGTATCGCCGTGGTGTTCCAGGATCCGGCGCTCTTTAGCGGTACCATTAAAGAAAACATTAGCTACGCCAACCCCAAAGCGACCCAGAAACAGATCGAAGTAGCAGCAAGAGCTGCCAACGCGCACGAATTTATCAGTAAGTTCGATAAGGGTTACGACACCGAAATTGGTGAGCGCGGACTCAAACTGTCCGGCGGGCAAAAACAGCGTATAGCTATCGCCCGAGCGCTACTCAAAGATGCGCCAATCCTTATCCTGGACGAGGCCACCAGCTCACTCGACAGTAAATCAGAAGCCATGGTCCAGGAAGCGCTTGAGCGCCTGATGAAAGGCCGCACGACTATCATCATCGCTCACCGCCTCAGCACCATTCAGGCGGTCGATAAGATAATCACCATCAAGGGCGGCAAAGTAGACGAGGTGGGCAGCCCGTCGCAATTAGCCCGTACCGATGGTATCTACGCACAGCTCTTGGCCCTGCAAAACCGCACGCCAACCGAGCGCATTAAAAACCGCCTCAAAGAATTCGAAATCGCTGGTTAATTTGTTGTAAAAATACGCCCGAAGCTTGCTTTCGGTTAGTTCAATTAGGCTATACTAAAGTACAAGTATTTAGTGGAGGTTTTACTGTATGTCTAAGAGCAGGGACTTTGTGAATCGATTTGGCGCCCTTTTGCTGGCGGGAGTTTTTTTAGTAACATCAGTGGCTTTTACGGCCGTTGTCATTTGGCAGAGTAGTGATCAAACAAGTAGAGATGCAGAGCAAGCGGCACTACAAGATTCGATTAACGAGCAACAGAATGCTTTCTGCAGTATGTATCAAACCGAAATCGCTCCTGCCGAGACCGTACCGGAATCTTATATTCCTGAAGGTGACGTTACCGAGCTCCAGATAACCGATCTGGTCGAAGGTACGGGTCGTGAGGCGTCGGCTGGTGACTGCTTGGTAGTAAAGTATCATGGTACTTTGGCCACGAATGGCAACAAATTCGATGGTAACTTTGACGAAGAAACTGCCCTGCAGTTTATCTTGGGTCAAGGCGGTGTAATTGCTGGCTGGGATCAAGGCCTGATAGGCATCAAAGAGGGCGGCACCCGGCGCTTGGTCATTCCTTCTGACATGGCATATGGTGAGCAGGCCATGGGCGAGACAATTCCTGCCAACAGCGATCTGGTCTTTGTAGTGAAGTTAGTCAAAATTAAGGACGAATAGGAGACTACTATGCTTGAAGGTACACAGCTCGAAGGCTTTACACCAAGCACCGATCCGGTGACAGAACTGCAGGTGATTGATTTGGTCGAAGGTACCGGTGACGAGGCACAGCCTGGCGCCACGGTGGTTGCGCACTATACTGGGGCCTATGTAGTGAATGGCGTTATTTTTCAGAGTTCGCATGACTTTGGGCAACCGATCCCTTTTGGACTGAACCAGGTTATCAAGGGCTGGACTGACGGTGTGCCGGGTATGAAAATTGGTGGCAAACGCCGCTTAGTTATCCCCGGGTCGCTGGCTTACGGAGAAGCACCCGCTGGTTACGAGCCCGGCAGCACCAGCCACCCGCTTGGGCCACTGGTGTTTGATATTGAGCTCACTGGGATTCAGTAGTACAAAAACAGCACAAATATGTGCAAAAACACAACATATAGCGTATTGACCATATGCATAAGCGCTATATAATGGGTTGTAGAGTTCTAAAAGGTAAAATAATAAACAGCGAAACCCTCCAAAATCTAATACATTGAAGAGGGCAAGGGAGCAAAAAATGGCAAAGAAAGTCACTATCTACACTACCAACACCTGCGCATACTGCGTGATGGTCAAGAAGTATCTCGGCAACAAGGGTATTGGCTTTGAGGAGGTCAACATCGATGTTGAGCCGCATCGCCAGCAAGAGGCTTTGGCTATTAGTGGTGCGTTGACGGTTCCGGTGACTGTTGTGACTCAGGATGATGATAGCCAAGATGTTATTGTGGGTTTCAATTTGCAAAAACTGGCCCCCGCCGTCGCGTAGGGCCTTTATACGCGGCACATCTTGCGCCTAGATCTCCGGTCCGCACTTCACCGTATCTAAATACGGCTCGTTTGCGGT
>CAZJWS010000109.1:0-1711 GCA_964549985.1 uncultured Candidatus Saccharibacteria bacterium
GAATCACGTCAAAATCCTCGGCCTCGAGCATTTCCTCGAGCCCATTCGGTTCAAAGCTCATACCGACCTCCAGTGTGGTCTTGAGAGGCGTATTCCATTTGGCAGAACGGCCTACAAAAATCGTACGAGGCGGTGCTTCGCCAGTATAATCACGCGGCCGTGGAGTAATAATACGAACATCATGCCCGCGGCGAGTCAGCTCTTCGTCTAAAAGCGCAACGAGTTTTTGAACCGCACCATGGCGAAAGAAGTCATACGGACATACAAGTCCAATTTTCATCCCGTTAGACTCCAAGAAACTACCAGAGTGCTACAGACATCTGAACGTGTAGTAAGCGATTCAACCGTTAAGCGGTAATAGATGGTCAAATGGAGTCTAACGGGATTCATCTCGTAGTAGATCTCCGAGACCATTGGTAATAATTCCCGTTGCAAACCAGGCTCGTACTAAACTGTGGGGCCTCATTAGCTACACGATCTCTTTGCGTAGCAACTCGGAGGCTCACTACGGGATTCATTCTTATATCCTAGCACATTTTGACAGATTTGACGTGCCTAGATCTTTTGGTTGAGAAGCCTTTTGATCCTGGCAGGGAAAATCTTGGCGGACTCTTTCTTACCGGCGATCACATTTGGCATATGGTTTTTTACAGGTGCCGCAACGTAGGTAAAGTCATTAAAAATCACGCGCATATGCTGCTCGACGACCGCATTGTCAAAATAGTTATCCATATCTACCCCGATATGCCACACCGGCAGATCCACCTGAACCTGGCAATTATCAAGTGTCAGGAAGCTGTGCGAGGTTGCCATATAGGTACGAGCATCGTTGATCCGCCACAAGACTACTTCGAACTCGGTTAAAACCTTGGTCTCTTCCGGATTGAGGTCGGCAAATTTATGCTTGGCATTATGGGTTTTACTATAGAAGGTACGCAGTACGGTAGGATGAAGGGCGATGTTGCGGAAAATCCATGCAGTCGGTGCGTATGAGAAAAACTTGGAGGTAAGTTTATAAGCCATGAACCGCGTCTTGCTAAAGGTAAAATCCTGATGATGTGCAAAGCCGACGACACTTATAAGTAAGTCGACTTTCTTAGCAAGGTCTGGGTAGCGCTGCAGCATACGCGTCACAATGATAAACCCATACGAGATCCCGGCAATAGTAAGGCGGCGGCCTTTGTAGCGTAACTTGACCACTGATGCCAAATAGTCAGCCATAGTGTCAATATCGGGTTTTTCGCCAATCTTGTAGAAGCTATCCATACCGCCAAAGCCCGGCAGGTCAGGCATGGTGACGCCAGCGTAGTCATTAATGACTTCAGCAACACTGAACATGCGCTCCAGAGAAGAATGGTGGCCATAAATCAGTAGCACCTCGCGCTTCTTGCCCTTGGGAGGCGGCATTCGCAGCATTCGGCCGCGCAGGCCATTCATATTGAGCGGCACGATATATTCGGCCGGAATCTTCGGAAACTTGTCTTGCATTTACACTGATTTTAATGGTTTTTTCTTGATTTTGCTAACAGATGAGCAAACTTACAACACTCTATCTTCTCATTATATCACACTTGTCAAGTATTGTCAACTTAATCGTTCTGCAGGCAGCCGAATTACTAGGCTGCCTCGATGGTACCACAGGCCAGGCGCGGGCCGCCGGAGTGGCCGGAGCCCGACTCGCCGGGCGTGTGCGGGTCAGGGTTGCCATGAA
>CAZJWS010000109.1:1721-3902 GCA_964549985.1 uncultured Candidatus Saccharibacteria bacterium
CATAATACTCGTGCCTTCTGGTGCAGACTCTTTGCCAAGTAGTGAAACCGGTCCGTCAGACAGAGTGACGCGAGTCGTAATAGCTACCAGCTCGCCGGTACCGTTCTGATCAATAGTAATACTGGGCAAATCGCCAGCATGGTAGCCGTGGTTCGCATCGGGGTCGGTGTTGCCCGAGGGGCCCGGATCAAAGTGTCCGCCGGCACATTTGAAGCCCTCACAGTCGCAAGCCGCTTTTTCGTGGAAATGCACCGCATGTTTGCCCGGCGTCAATACTGCCGGATCGCCAGATACGACCACATGGACTTGCACGTACAGAGCGCCGTCTAGCTCATACTCCGTAAGCTGCAGGGTGCCAGTTACACTAGGGCCAGCAATTTTAGCTGAGGCCTTTTTAGTCTCGGTTAGGCCATCGGCTTGTAATGTCAGATTCATTAGGGATCCCTCCTGATTTGCTTATAGCTCCAGTATAACAATAAGTCTAGAGCTATTACGACAAGTAAGTTATGATGAGAGAAAGGCCTGCTATGACAACCGCACTCAAAACCTCCATACCTGTCACCACGGTATCAGATACCATGCATACGTATGCCGAGGTTGTAGATGAGGTAAACCGCGTTTTGGCCTCTTACTATAGCCACTATGGCAAGAAGGCTCACGAACTGCACCCGAGATTCGGCCAGTTATTGGGCGCAATGCAGAATCTCACCATGGCAGGTGGCAAGCGGATCCGGCCATACCTCTGTATGTTTATATACGAGGCATACGGTGGTAATCAATTTGAAGACGTTGCCAAGGCAGGTGCTGCGCTTGAGCTACTGCACGCCGGCCTGCTCATCCATGATGATATTATCGACCGCGATCTGGTTCGGCATGGCACCGACAACGTAGCTGGCAGGTACCGAAAAATCCTGGCCAGACAGAGCGACAAGGTGGCCGAGGTTGCACATATTGCTGACAGCGCAGCACTACTGGCCGGCGACATTCATCTGACCACTGCATCTCAGCTGATTTTGGATACTAAATTCAGCGCCGAACTCAAGCTCAAGGTACTCGGCAATCTCACTGAAACCATGTTCCGGGTGGCAGGCGGCGAACTCATAGATTCTGATGCCGGGTTTTATGATGAGCCCGAGACTGACCCGCTCATCGTCGCGGCAGTCAAGACCGCACACTACTCGTTTGTCACACCGCTCCTGTGCGGTGCGATCCTGGCCGAAGTAGCCGAAGAGGAGTTTATAAAGTTGACTAATATCGGCAACGACCTGGGCATTGCTTTTCAGCTGCAGGATGATTTGCTGGGAATCTTTGGCCGTGAGGAAACCACTGGCAAATCAGCGCTTGGTGATATTCGCGAGGGCAAGCAGACCTGGCTGTATCAAGCCGCAAAACAGCACTCCAACGGGACACAGCTCAAACAGCTAGAGCGTTATTACGGTAATCCTGATGTTACAGGCAAACAAGCAGAGCTTGTCAGAAAAGTTTTGACCGAGTCTGGCGCCAAAGCCGCTTGCAAAGCCAAGATTACTGAGTATACAGAGCAAGCGCGCATCCAAATCAATACTTTGGCAATTGGCAGAACCGCCCGCAAACAGCTTGATGAATTCGTGATAGGCCTACTAACACGGAGCAAGTGATGGATCAATATTCAATTGCCGCCGCCGAACTCAGCCGCACTATGACGCTGCAATATTCAACCACTTTCGGCTCCACGAGCAAGCTGTTTGATGCCAGTATCCGACCGCATATTTTTTGTATATATGCCTGGCTGCGTACTGCAGACGAGATTGTTGATACTTACCGCGGCGGCGATAGCGGCAAATTGCTGAGCGCCTATCAGCTCGATACGCACAAGGCTTTGAAGACAGGCTTTAGCGCCAACCCGATTATTCATGCTTTCGTACAAACCGCGCGCCAGTTCGGCATTGACCCAAAGCTGATTGACCCGTTTTTTGTGGCCATGCAGATGGATATCGGAACAGACATCACATTTACCAAGAAGATGCTAAAGGCCTACACGTATGGTTCAGCACAGACCGTAGGCCTCATGTGCCTACGCATTATTACTAATGGCGACGCAGTTGCATACGAGCATTACCGCCTAGGTGCAGAGTCTCTTGCCGCAGCTTTTCAGAAGGTCAATTTCCTAAAAGGTGAATTATTTTTTAAAACCACTTTTTT
>CAZJWS010000110.1:0-1364 GCA_964549985.1 uncultured Candidatus Saccharibacteria bacterium
GTTCTTTTTTGGTTTTGAGCAGTTTGAGGCCGCTCCAGATCAGAATCAGACCAAACAGTATCAGTACTGGCTCAAACCGTTCAATCAGTGCAATGCCGGCAAATACAAAAATCGTACGCAAAATAATAGCGCCAATCACGCCCCAAAACAGCACGCGGTGCTGGTATTTTTTGGGAATAGCAAAGTAGGTCAGGATAACCGACCAGGTGAAGACATTGTCGATACTCAGGGATTTTTCGACCAGGTAACCGGCAAAGTATTGCCCTGCTGCCTCACCGCCAAACACGTTTAGGATGACAACGCCCAGGCCGATGCCCAGCAAAATCCAGGCAACGGATTGCCAGATGGCATCATTGAGCTTGGGTGCTTCGTCCTTGCGGTGGAGTACCAGAATATCGATGAGGATAAGCGTCAAAAACCAGCCACCTAGCAATACCCAGTGCCACCACATGACGTGCAAGTTCAGGCTTAGTGCCTCAGGAGTAGCTGCAAATAAGTGCATCGATTGGCTTAGTATACAGTTTTAAATTATCAATTATCAATTTACAATTTTCATTCAATTTTTAATAACTCATTGGACCAAACGTTTGAAACATTGAAAATTAGTACATTGATTGAAAATTGAGAATTTTAGAAATCAATGCCTTTATTAGCCAAAAATCTGTCGTCGAAGTGGTGTTTCATTTTGGTCATGTGGGTGGCGATGTCGACTTGGTTCAGCAGTTCCTCTGGAAAATTACGACCGGTCAGGCACAGGCTGGTTTTGCCAGCGCGCTCAGTGACAAGCGCAGCGAGCTGGTCTTTGGTAAGTAGCCCGTCGTTGACGGCATTGTTGATTTCGTCGCAAATCACCAGGTCATATTTGCCGCTGATTGCGGCATCGTAAGCAACCTGATAGGTTTCGGCTGCCGCCTGTTTGTGTTCGGCCTCGGTCACATTCTTTTCAGAGATGGCGCCGGCATTATAGAAGCCCTTGCCGCCCTTATAAAACAGTAATTGTGATTTATACAACGGCATAATTTTCTCAATAAAATCGTGCTCTGATACTTGCCAGGACTTCACGAATTGCACAAAAGCCACCCGCCAGCCCGCACCCAACGCCCGTGCTAACAAACCGACTCCGGCAGAGGTTTTGCCTTTGCCCTCGCCGGTGTACACAACTACGACCGACTCCTTGGTTTTGTAATCCTCAAACGCCATAGATTTTCAGTATAGCACCAAGATTGCCTATGAGCTGGAGTAGGATTGCTGATCCCGGCGGGCTTCATCCAGCATCAGGCGGGCACTCATTAGGACCCGCATGCCCTCGGGGCTCTCCCAGGAAATTTTGTTGATCTTGAGTGCATTGCGCAGGAATGGCGAGG
>CAZJWS010000110.1:1374-3885 GCA_964549985.1 uncultured Candidatus Saccharibacteria bacterium
GTCGTCGCCTCAATCAGGTCTTCGATTTCATAACGCTTGGCCCGGTTTGGTGATTTGGATGCACTTATCAGTGCTTCAACACGGTCTTTGTTATTTTGATACCAGTCGGCTGGGTTGTCCGGGAAATATGGCAGTAATTCAGCGGGCACTCTCCGCTCAACCACACTACTGGCCCGCCAGGCGTAGGTTAGGAGTTTTTGAATGCGGATATCCGGCGTGGAGTCGTTGCGCGTGTCGAGCATATTTTTGACCACTTGTGTTTCAAGGGTGGTGGGTGCTACGTATATTTGGCCGGTGGTTTCGGCCGTGTCTGGGGGCGCAACAAGTTCCACGGCAGGTAGGATTGCTCTCAGCACGGTCGGGCTTTGCTCTGCTCCGGCCGCCATTGGATATTGGGCTTCATCGGTAGAGGCACCTGCTGGAGCACTGTCAAGCAACTCGACAAGCCTAAGCCTGGGCATGCCGGCTAGCCACTCGGTACTCTGCTCGAGGGCTGATCCACCTCTGTATATATCTACTGCTCCTTCACTCATATCCTCAGCTTAAGGCACGGCAACAGCGAAATCTGTGAGTATTTTTACGATTTGTGTGTGACGTTAATCACACTGGCTACTTGACGAGATTGTGCTCTTTGAGGGCGGCGTCTATTTTGGGCCTGTCAAATCCAACGACAATGTCATTATTGATATCGATAACCGGAATGCCCATCTGGCCGGATTTCTCGACGGATTCTTCGGCCCAGGCACGGTTTTCTTCGATATCCTTCTTTTCGTACTTCACGCCTAGTTTGTCCAGATATTCCATAGCGGCGTGGCAGAATGCGCACCAGCTGGCAGTGTAAATAGTTACCATTACTTCTCCTTGTCCTTAATCGGAATGGTGATTATGTCAAAGCGTCTGAGCAGGTACAGGCAGGCGGTCATAAAACCTACAACCAGCAAGGTTATGAGGAGCGTGTACAAAATCCAGTCGGCGGCCGAGTGCGCAGCGGCTTCGGTTGCTGTGCCGTGGTTAACGCCGTTGTGAGCGAAAAAATGTAATGCTTGCATATTTCTAGTATACACCCATGCCCCTACGCTATACTGTATTTAGCATGGCAACCAAAAAACCAGAGGTGAAAAAACCAGTCAAAAAGGCCGCACCGGCGGCAGCGGCATCTGCTGCGGCAGCATTTTGGCGCAGATATAAGACGGTAATTCTGGTGGCTTTGATTGGATTCATGGGCGGCCTGCTGTGGCTTGTCAGTATGCGTGTTGTGTTTGCGCAGCCGCAGGAAACGCATTATCACGCCAACTTTATGGTCTATATCAATGGCCAGCGCGAAGAGTTCAAAGAATTTACCTACTACGAAGAAGTTGCTGCCTGCACCAGCGCCTATGCCGATAACCCCAAGGGCCGGGTGCATATGCATGACAAGGTTGGTGATGTTATCCATGTGCATGACAAGCGTGTCACCTATGGCAACTTCTTCCAGAATATCGGCTGGGCGGTCGGGCCGCGCTACATTGCGAACTTGACACAGGTGTTCCAGACCAATGACCAGAACAAAGTGGTGTATATACTCAACGGCAAGCAGGTCGACAATATCGCCAACACGATTATCGGCAACGAGGATCACCTGTTAGTGTCTTATGGTGTGAACAATACGAATTGGCAGGAGCAGTTTGATGCTATTCCCTCTACAGCTGGCGAAGTTAATAAATATCAGGATCCGGCTACTTGCTCGGGGTTGAACGGGGCTGGGCATAATAGCTTTTTGACTAAGTTGAAGCACGCAACGTTTTGGCCTTAGGTAAGGCTTCCCTTTTTTTGGTTAAGACAATTTCAATCCGAGCCGTAGGCTCGGCTCGAGTTACCTTTTGTGTGAGCAAAAGGTAACCCAAAACTCACCAGGCAATTTCAGAAACATGACTTGTCCCGCCCTGTCTAGTAAATCGGTTGCTGTGGAACTCGCTGACTGAACTGCTCCCAGCAGTTCAGTACCAGCTTCAAACAGTCCTCGCAAACGCTCGACTTACCAGCCATGCCGGGACAAATCAGTTTCTGAAAAGCCTGGGGGACCCAACAGATGCCAGCTGAAGCTGGCGTTATTTATTACAGGCGCCTCAGGAGACAATTTTATTCTACCTTCCGGATTCTAGATTCTGAATTCCAACTTCTAAAATTCCGGTCTTGTCTACTAGGGTGCGTGCGGAGGGGGTAGTCTTCAAATGGGCTTGGCCCAAAATCTTTCTACCCCCTCCGGTGGTTGGCTTGCTGTTAGTTCCTGCGTTGCCGTGTGGGCTTGCGTCCTGTGAGGCCGTTGATGAACAGCTGCGTGTCAGGATCGTCCTGGACTGCGGCAGCAGCTAGGTTCACGTTGGCGCGTGAGGTGTCCAGGCCGCTGAAGGCACTCAGGAAGTTGCCGATGTTGGGCTTGGTCTGCACGACCATGGTCGGGTCACAGAAGTGTGCGACAGCATCGATGCCTCCGGGTCCGTCTAGCGGGAAGTACTTGGACTCGCGGTCCCA
>CAZJWS010000111.1:0-3882 GCA_964549985.1 uncultured Candidatus Saccharibacteria bacterium
CTGTCTGCTAGTGTGATGTTTGCCGCAGCACTGCTGTTCTTTAACCTCAATATGCGGGGCAGTTATCTGAACCTGATTGTTATGCTCATTTTGGGCGTGACACTGATGTTTGGTATTGGTCTGGCCATTGGCGGCTGGGCTCGCACCGAAAACCAGGCCGCACCACTGGCCCAGGTGGTCACGCTGCCGATGATGTTCCTCTCCGGCGTCTTCTTCCCGGTTTTCCTGATGCCCGAACTGCTGCAAAACATCACCAAGTTCATACCGCTGACGCCGATTATTGAATCGCTCCGGCTCATCATTACCGAGAATGTTTCGCTGCTTGATTTGGGGCCGCAGATTGGGATTATCCTCGGTTGGACAGTGATCGTCTATCTTCTCGCCTTCCGGTTCTTTAGGTGGGAATAGGGGCACTCGTCCTTGGAATAAAAGGGACCGCTTTGATCGCCGGGCGGGCATAGCCCGCTCGGGCCGCGCTTGCTCAGTCCCTTTTATCCCCAAGGACTCGCTTCGTCAGTGGTGTATGCTGGGAGTATGACAAAAGACCGGAAGTTGCAGGTTTTTGCCTGGGGGTTGAGCCTCGGTTCTGTGGTTTTAGCTGTGCTTGCTTGGGGCGAGGCTTTCAGTTGGAAGTTCAGCATTGTGAATCCGTACCTGTTATTTCCGTTGCTTGGATTGATTGCTTTTAGTCTGATGTGGGCGCATTTTGTGGCCGGGGCAGTGCGGAATTATTTTGGCGTGAAGAAAGAGGTATTAAAAAGTTATTATGAAATTACTTCTGTCGCGGTGCTGCTGGCAATTTTATTGCATCCAGGCCTTTTGATCTGGCAATTATGGCGCGACGGGAGGGGTTTACCGCCTACGAGTACCGGCAACTATGTAGCACCAGCCGCTCGCTGGGCTCTGATTTTGGGTATCATCAGCCTAATCATCTTCCTGGCATTCGAACTGCACCGCCTGTACGAAGGCCGTAAATGGTGGAAGTGGGTAAACTACGCCAGTGACGTAGCGATCATTATGATTTACATCCACGCCTTACGCCTCGGCGGCACCCTAATGGGCGGCTGGTACCGCTGGGTGTGGTATTTTTATGGCATAACTTTAGCGGCAGCTCTTGTATATTCCTATCTGTTGAAAGCCACGAAAACCGCTGGCAATATAGACAAATAACCATAAGTGTGCTATAATAGTACTATGACAATAAGGCACGACCCAGAATCATCAGAAATCCGTCAATTTAACGTCCATGTTGAAGAATTGGCGGCGCAAGTTCCTGACCTCACGCAGGCAGGTACAGAACCTTTTGATGACTTCCAAGTGCCGGATAAAAACGAGTTTGGGCGTGACCTCTCAAATGATACCAAAGAGCAAATACGCCGTACTCATAGGTTGGGAGCGCTCGCGCGTGAGCGGGATCCGGGCCCAACCCAGCTAGCCCTTGGCCTGACAGTTTCAAGTTTGTCCGAGGTGCAAGTGACTATGCACCCAAGCCCAGAGCTCAACTTTACTGAGGTTGCTGGCCATAAGTGGAACCCCTTCAAGCATATCAATGAGGCGGGGGTACGCGTGCAACTTAATGGGCGTGAGTTTTTTGTTCCCTACCAACAGGGTGCAGAGGGCGATGCATTGTTTGAACATATGATGGCCAATGCCAAGCAGCGTTTGAGCGAAGGTTTTGGCAGGCCCATAAAGCACCGCAAGACCAAGTAGATGGAGTCAGGCAAACCTCTTTTTGTTCTGGCGCCGATGGACGATGTAACAGATACTGTCTTCCGCCAGATTGTTCAGAGTACCGCTCCAGCGGATTTATATTTTACTGAATTCGTGAATGTTGACGGGCTTATGAGTCCCGGCCGGCCAAAACTTATGAAAAAGCTGCGTTTTACCGCAAATGAGGGGCCTTTGGTTGCCCAGCTATGGGGGCTGAAGCCAGAAAATTTTGAAACTATCGCTCAGCAAGTTGCCGACGGCACGATTGCCCGCGAACTTGGCCTACCAGCAGGGGTGAATTTTGTGGGCATCGATATTAATATGGGCTGCCCGGCCAAGTCCGAGGTGCAAAATGGTGCTTGTTCGGCTTTAATCAAAAACCGCCCTCTCGCTAAAGAAATCATCGAAGCCACCAAGCGTGGTGCGGGCAAGATGCCTGTTTCTGTAAAAACAAGGTTAGGCTTTAGCGAAGTCGATCTAACCTGGCACGAATTTTTGCTTGGCTTTGACCTGGATATGCTGACGGTGCACTGGCGCACCCGCAAAGAGATGAGCAAAGTGCCCGCGCACTGGGAGTATGCCAAAGAGCTAGTAAAACTACGGGATAAAATCGCCCCACAAACCAAAATCATTGGCAACGGTGATGTTATGACAAGAGAGCAGGGCGAAGCCTACTGCGAGCAATACGGCCTGGACGGCATTATGATTGGCCGCGGCATATTCCACAATATTTTTGTATTTTCCAAGACCCGGTCTTGGAAACAGAAAAATTATGATATGACTAGCAAAGTTGCGCTTTATCGCAAGCACGTGCAGCTGTTTGCCGATACCTGGCAACCAGGTGAGCGCAACATCAAAACCCTCAACAAATTCTGCAAAGTGTATATCTCAGACTTCGACGGCGCCAAAGAACTCCGCGAGCAACTCATGGCCGCAAATTCCACCGATGAATTACTTGAGAAGCTTAGTTTCTAAATTGCTCGATTTGGGAAAGTAGCTTTTCTGTACTGTCAAGTTTGTCGTGAGAAATCAGAACTGGCTTCAGCTCGTCTAATATTTTCTGCAGCTCATTTTCATTAAGAGCTACAAAAAATTTATGCTCGTTAGGCATATCCTCACCGCGGTCAACAAGCACAGTGCCGCATAAGCCGTTAATATCATTGCCAACAAATAAATCCAGTTCGTGGCTGTCCTCACCCATATGTCCAGGCAAGAACCCGTAGTCAACGGGGTAGGTCACGCCCTTGAGTGGGTAGTTGCTGTCTGGCGGCAGCCCAAAGTCCTTATATTGGTTGGCTGGTAGATCGACAATAAAAGTATTAAGCGGTGCAGGTAGCTCGTGCGCGATGTTCATTAGTTAATAATAACAAAACTTGATTGACATAATACCCCCTGGGGGTATACAGTGAAACTATGATATATGAACAACGCGTGCGGCATCGCAGCAAGATTATTGCCGGGCAAATAGCTGGTTTGCAGAAGATGATTGCCCAGGACGCCTATTGTATGGATATTTTGACGCAAAATTTGGCCATCCAGCGCGCCGTGGCCAGCTTGAACAAGCTGGTTATCGAACACCATATCGAAACCCACATCAAGGCAGATATGGAATCGGGCGACACGGAGCGGCAGGAGCGGGCGGTCAAGGAATTGGCCGAACTTTACGAACTACATAACATTAAGGGCAAGTAGTATGCATGAGCACCATAACCATACCGAGCCGCTGGAGTCGCCGCGCGAATACCTCAAATTTGCCGGCGTGATTGCGGGTATCATTACGCTTTCCCTGCTGCTGAGCATTTGGCGTGGCTGGGGGCTGGAGAGTTGGATGGCCAACTTTATGGCGGTGTTTTTCCTGACTTTTGGCGCGTTCAAGCTGGTGAATCTGGAGATGTTTGTGCTGACGTACCGCAGCTATGACATCCTGGCCAAGCAGTTCAAATTTTGGGCGTGGGTTTTCCCCTTTGTCGAACTGGGTTTGGGGGCTGGCTACCTATTCTTGGGCAATAACTTCTGGCTCAATATCGCTACGATTGTTATCACCGGCCTGGCAAGTGTGGGTGTGATCAAAGAACTCCGCCGCAAATCGCAGTTTAAGTGTGCCTGCCTGGGTACGGTCATCCGCCTGCCCTTGAGCAAAATCAGCTTTGTCGAGGACTTTGCCATGCTCGT
>CAZJWS010000112.1:0-3764 GCA_964549985.1 uncultured Candidatus Saccharibacteria bacterium
CGTGAGCGGATTGCCCATCTGTTGCACGAGGATGCCAATAACCGTTCATTCATGCCTTTTATGGGTACCTTCCACTCTATTTGTGTACGGCTTTTGCGGCAGGATGGTGAATATATTGGCGTGCCAAAAAACTTTGTGATTTTTGACGAGTCTGACCGGTTGAGCGCGGTTAAGCAAGCTAGTCGACAGCTCGGGATTGATGAAAAATCTTTTCCGGCACGCACCCTGGCCTCGTACATTAGTACTGCAAAAAACGACATGGTTGGTCCGGATGAGTATGCCAATCTGGCCGATTCGCCCACTCAGATTGCCGCTGGCAAGGTCTATCCACTGTACGAGCAAGCCCTCAAGTCTGCTGGCGCACTGGATTTTGACGATCTCATTCTCAAGACAGTGCAGATGCTACAGAGTCAATCACTAGTACGAGAGAAGTGGCAGCGCCAGTTCCGCTACATCATGATCGACGAGTACCAGGACACCAATGCGGCACAGTATAAACTGGTAAAACTGTTAGTAGGCGACCAGCACAATATTGCAGTGGTCGGTGATGACTGGCAGAGTATTTACTCCTGGCGTGGTGCGGATTTTCGCAATATTCTGAACTTTGAGCGCGATTACTCAAAAACCACCATCATTAAGCTTGAGCAAAACTACCGCAGCACCAAATCCATCCTGGACGCCGCACATAGCATTATCACTAAAAACGAACTGCGCTCAGACAAAAAGCTCTGGACCGATGCGGGTGACGGCCTGCCGGTGCAGATATTACAAGCCGCTCATCAGCACAGCGAAGCCGAAATGATTATTCGCCGCATCAAGACTATGGTAGATGCCGGCGGCCGGCGCTACAGCGATTTTGCAGTACTGTATCGTACAAATGCCCAGAGTCGTACGGTAGAGGAATCATTTGTGCGCATGGGTATGCCATACCGGGTGGTTGGTGGTGTGCGGTTCTATGATCGCAAAGAAATTAAAGATATCATTGCGTATTTGCGGTTGATTTTTCAGCCTGAAGACATGGTGAGTTTTGAACGTATCGCCAATGTGCCAACGCGGGGTATTGGCGCTAAGTCACTTGAAGCATTTCAGGTCTGGGCACGCGGTGCTGGCGGCCTGCTGGCTGGGCTGGAATCAGTGCAGGACTGTCCCGGACTGACGCCAAAAGCCCGCGCAGGATTTACCGATTTGTGTGATCTTATCCTGAGCTACCGGAGAATTATGGATGACACCTCAGTTGCCGGTCTGGTGGACGGATTGTTGCGGAGGCTCGATTACAATGCATATATTGATGACGGTACGCTGCAAGGTGAATCACGCCTGGAGAATGTGCGTGAGCTTATATCGGTAGCCAAGGGCTATGACGAGTTCGGTCTCGACGGCTTTTTGGAACACGTCAGTTTAATTAGCGACCTTGATACCAATGATTCGGCCACAAATGCCGTGACGCTCATGACGCTGCATAGTGCAAAAGGCTTGGAATTTCCAGTGGTGTTCATTGTGGGCCTGGAAGAAACCGTGTTGCCCCATAGCCGCGCACTATATGACCAGCGCGAAATGGAAGAAGAGCGGCGGCTGATGTATGTGGGTATGACGCGTGCAAAAGAGGAGTTGTTTTTGTTGTATGCAACCAGTCGTGCACTCTATGGCGGCGTGCAGTACAATCCGCCATCCCGATTCCTGACAGAGATTGATAAGCAATACGGTCATACAGACGGCCTTGATGTCGCAGCGCCATCTCCCGAGGCCTTTGCGGATGACGAACCTCGCTATGTGGTTGAGCTGCATGAGGGCGATAAGGTGCGTCATCAGGTTTTTGGCGAAGGCCGGGTTATGGGAGTTGATGGCGATAATGTTGCGATCCACTTCAAGACAAAGGGAATCAAAAAGCTCAATGTCGCTTTTGCACCACTGGAGAAACTCAATTAATGAAAAGATTGCTATCCGTCATTGGTGTGGCGGCTTTTTGGCTGGGCTGGCCCGTGTGGTATGTGTATTTCAAGCATAGCTCGCTACGCAGCCGGGTGTTAGTGGTGTGTGGTGACGAGGCGCTGCTTATAAAAGGCTGGTTGAGCCGGGGAAAATGGATGCTGCCGGGTGGTGGCGTGGGCAAGCGTGAGAGCACTGTAGCGGCAGCGGTGCGTGAACTCAAAGAGGAGATAGATATCACTACAGCTGAGTCAGCCTTACAGCCGGTTGGTCGGCATATTTCGCACTTTGGCGGTCTGCAGTATAAGGCGGATTACTTTATTTTGGAGTTACAAGGTCTGCCAGACCTTAAGCTTCAGAAGCACGAGATAGCAGAGGCTAAATGGTTCAAACTTCAAGATATTTCTAGCATGCAGATTGATAATGAAGTGGCCTATGTGGTCAAAAAGTATCGGCCGCTTAACCAGATAGAGCTGCCAGTTACGGCCTCGTAAATGTTACAATAACTACTGCATTCTTTTTGATTTTGGGATATCAAAAGTTTAGATGGGAAATTATAGGCTGGTGTGCATTATCGAATAAAAAGTTACAAATTGCGTCTGCGGCGTTTTGCCCGGCAAACCGAAAAGCGCCTTCGTGATCATCCGCGGGTGGTACCTATTTTCGCGGCTGCTTCAGTGATGGGTATTATCCTAATTCTGGCAGTTACCTTACGCAATAACAGTATTACCGTAAGCCGTCTAGATGATGTAAATATTGTGCTGCTGCATGCTGATGATCATACCCGAGCATTGCCAACACGTGAAAAAACGGTGGGCGGTCTCTTGAATAATGCAGGTATCGCATTGCATGATGGCGACATTGTTGAGCCGGCTGTCGACACGCCAATTGAGGAAGATGATTTCCGTATCAATGTGTACCGAGCTGGGCCGGTGCTGATCCAGGACGAAGATAGCCGCATCATGGCCATGAGTGCCGCTCAGACGGCTCGCGGTATTGCCGATCAGGCTGGCCTGGAAGTATTTCCGGAGGATATTATCGAGACCAAACCGAGTACTGATTTTTTGCGTGATGGTCTAGGGAGCAAGGTAGTTATCACGCGCTCTACGCCAGCAGTTCTAAACTTGTACGGTACAAGCTTGACACTGCGAACACACTCCAAGACGGTGGGCGAGTTGTTAAGCGAGAAAAATGTACATCTAGCTGCCGACGACACGGTGCAACCATCGCTCGATACGCCACTTGCAGAAAATACACAAGTATTTGTGACCCGCAATGGTGTGCAGGTGATTAGTATAGAAGAAGTTGTGTCAATGCCGGTCCAGACAATCGACGACAATACGCTCTCTTACGGTACGACTGCGGTTCGTCAAAAGGGTGCAGATGGCAAGAAGTCAGTGACATATCAACTCAACCTGGTGAATGGGCAGGAGGTAGGCAGAACCTTGATACAGGAAGTAATTGTACAGGAGCCAATCACACAGATTGTGGCTCGAGGTACCAGCGGCAAATTTGAAAACTTCAATGCCGATGGTATCCCTGCACGTGTCTTCTGCGGCAGTCCCAAGCAGCGCAACTGGAAAAACATCAACGTGAACAACGCGGCGCTTGGACGTGCAATGGCCGAAGCCAAGGGCTGGACAGGAGCCCAGTTTAACGCACTGCTTGAGCTGTTTGCCTGCGAATCCAGTTGGAATCATCAGGCGGGTAATCCATCATCAGGCGCATACGGAATCCCGCAGTCTTGGCCCGCTTCCAAAATGGGAGACCCAGCGCAATGCGGCGGTACCGGCTACCTAACCGACCCACAAATCCAAATTAGCTGGGGCCTCTGCTAT
>CAZJWS010000113.1:0-1448 GCA_964549985.1 uncultured Candidatus Saccharibacteria bacterium
TGGTCGGGGCGGAGGCGTTTTTTCCAGTCTAGCTTGTCTTCGCCTTTGCCGTGGACGCGTTTTTCGTGCTGGTCAATCCACCAGAACTTGATGCCAGTACCGTTAAACTCAAAAGTCTCGCGGAAGGTGCGCTCCAGGTGGCGGCGATATGACCAGTGTAGATATTTGAGCTGCGAGCCAAACACCTTAAAGCTTGGGTATGGCATGCCTTCTTCCTGGACGACGTAGCGCAGCTTTGGCTGGCGGTTTTTGAGACCGGCCGGCGGGTGGCGGTCGGTGACTTTGTGCAGCCAGTTGTTGAGCTCGGTGGTTTTGAGGCGGCGGTGCCGGGTTTCGTCGATATCCAATACAATATCGAAGATTTTGCTGACATTCTGGCCGGTGACCGAGCTGGTAACAATCATTGGTGCCCACGGTACAAACTGGAAGTCACGTTTGATCTGTGGAGTCAAATTATCGTGGGTCCAGGCGTCTTTGTCTTCGAGGCTGTCCCATTTGCTGATGATTATGATAAGGCCTTTGTGGGCTTCTTGAATCATGCCGGCGATCTTTTGGTCCAGTTGTACACTTGGTTCGTTTACGTCTACGAGCAGTAAACAAATGTCAGCTTCTTCGATGGCGGCCAGGGAGCGAATGACGCTAAACTTCTCTACCCCGCGCTCGATTTTGCCCGAACGGCGGATGCCGGCGGTGTCCATGAGTTCGATCTCGCGCTGCATGTATTTTACTGTTGTACGATTTACATCACGTGTCGTCCCTGCTCGGTCGGCTACGATTGCCTGCTGTTTCTTGGCCAAGGTGTTGAACAATTGCGACTTGCCCACATTTGGGCGGCCCAAGATAGCCACGTGGATGCGGTCATCGGCTTCAGAGATTGTTGCCGTGGGCAACAATTCCGCAATGTGCTCAAAAAGCTCTTCTATGCCCAACCCTTGGGTAATGGATGTCAGGAATATGTTTTTAATTCCGAGCTTGCGAAAAGGGTCAAGGGTCAAGGGTGAAGGGTCTAGAATTCCACCCTTAACCCTTAGCCCTGCACCCTTGAGCTGATCGGCTTTGTTTACGGCGAGCACGACCGGCTTGCGAGTTTTGAGCGCCATCGTGGCAACCTTGCGATCTTCTTCGGTAATGGTGGTATGAGCCTCGATCATGACGATGATCACATCGGCGCTGTCGGCAGCTTGTTGGATCTGCTCCTGAATGGTGAATTCAAATTCGTCCTCGGCGTGCTTGAGCCCAGCGGTGTCTACTAACCAGAAGTCCTTCCGTTCCAGGCGCACCGGCCCGGCCTGCCTTCTGGCGGAGCCAGAAGCACTGCCGTGGCCTTGGGGCGCATCGCTTTGTTGCTGACTTGCGGTACTCACTTCACCGTATTCCGTATACGCTTCGTTCCGTTCCGCATCAGCGCCGCGCGCTGCATCCCCATGCGCCGGAACGGCAACCTCAAT
>CAZJWS010000113.1:1458-3632 GCA_964549985.1 uncultured Candidatus Saccharibacteria bacterium
CGACAGCCTGTACGGTAAGGCTGTCGCGGGTGGTGCCGGCCTCATTGGCGATAATGGCTTCGCGCCGATGCAGGACCGCGTTGAACAAGCTGGACTTGCCCACATTGGCACGCCCGACTATGGCCACAATTGGAACTTTCGTTTTAGACATATAGCCGTATTATAACAGAGGTAAAAGGTATTGTAAAGAGAGTAAAAAAGTGTTCTAAATATCAACCGGCTTATAATCGCCCGTTTTGAGGCGGCCAAGGGCGTATGGGCCGAAGTGGGTACGGTGGAGGGTCATGACCTTGTAGCCGAGTGCGGCAAAGGTGCGGCGGATCTGACGGTTGCGGCCTTCGGACATGGTGACGAGCCAACTCTTTCTGTCCTGCCCTGCTGCGGTGAGCTGGAACCGGCTGGGGCCGTCATCCAGCTGCACACCGAAGTCAGCAATCATCTGGTGGTGCAAAGGTTCAAGGGATTTAGTAAGCTCCACCTGATAAACTTTTGCCTTCTGATACCGTGGATGGGTCAGCCGGTTAGCCAGGTCGCCGTCGTTGGTCAGTAGTAGCAGCCCGCTGGAGTCTTTATCTAAACGACCCACGGGATTGAGGTAGTGTAGCTCCTGGGGTAGTAGATCATACACAGTTTTACTGCCCTGCCCAGCCCGGGAACACACATACCCGACGGGCTTATTAAGCACTATTGTCTGAGGATTGACCCCGTAGTAGATCCTGACGGGGTTTTGCCCATCCGTAGTCAAAACCTTTGCATGCGGCTTTGCCGCATGCTCGTCAGGGCTCACTACGGGGCTAATAGCACTGTTGTCAAGGGTTACGGTATCTGTTGCGATGACAACATCGCCCAAGTGGGCCTGTAAGCCGTTTATCTCTACCCTGCCATCAGCAATGGCCTTGTCGGCGGCACGACGGCTCAGGTCCGTGTGGGCGGCCAGGAATTTATTGAGGCGCATACCTTTAAGAGTACAGAGTACATAGTACTTAGTACAGAGCGAACCCCCTTTGCTAAGTACTACGTACTCGGTACTTCTTTAGAGGGCGATGGCGCTGGGATCTTGAGGTTTGTCCTGCCCTGCTGCGGGATCTGGTGCAGGAGCTGGAGTGTCGTTTGCGGCGGGCATATCGGCGGTACGGAGAATCTGGGCTACTTCTTCTTTTTCTTTCTCTTTCTCAAGCAAAGCATTGAGGTCTGGCTTGATGGTCGGATCATTAATGGGCTGGATTACTTTTTTGCCCGAAACACTACTACTCTCCGGGTAACCAGCTGATTCGAGTGGTTTGTCGGTGGCGGTGGCGTCAACAGGAGCGGTGGTGGTCGGGTCGACTACATCTGCTTCTTCGTCTTTGGGTTGCTCCAAATTGGACGGCGGCACGGCCATCGGACGGGCGCTTACCATGGGGTTTGCAGCAGGTTCAACGGCAGAGGGTGTCTCGGGGGCGGCTGTAGGTTCTGTTGGTGTTGCTGCGGGTGCTGGCTCCGGGGCTGAAGTAGCGTCAGTGCTGGATGGTACCGGTGCAAGCTCTGGAGCGGTACTTGCAGGTTCGGTTGCAGGCGCAGGTTCTGCGGGTTCGGTGCCAGGAAGTTTAAGATCATGCTTTTCGACATTCTCCGGCGGGTCGGCGGGTGCGCCCTCGGGTTCCACCGCGTTTTCTTTGAGGAACTCTTCGATCTGATACTCCACATCATGTTGCTCGGTGGCGGTGGTTTGGGCATTTTCAATCTGTTCTGCGGGGTTTGGAAGTTCCAGCTCCGGCTTGGTCTCAGCAGGTGTTTCTGCCGTATCGGTCGTTTCTACAGGGGCTTCTGGTGCTGCCTGGGTAGCTGTGGTGGTCTCGGCGGCCGGTTCTGGCGTAACGGCAGTTGCAGCGGGTTCGGCCACGGGTGGCTCCGGTACTGAAGATGCCGCTTCGGTAGTGGTGCCGGCGGGCTGGGTGGCTGACTCTAATGCAGCGGCAGCTTCAGTAAGTGCGGCTTCGGCCTCGGTACTTGCCGCTGG
Source organism: uncultured Candidatus Saccharibacteria bacterium (assembly GCA_964549985.1). Classification (GTDB taxonomy): domain Bacteria; phylum Patescibacteriota; class Saccharimonadia; order Saccharimonadales; family JACDBH01; genus CAZJWS01. The sequence goes on from CAZJWS010000113.1 coordinate 3,458, forward strand.
CTCCTCTACGGGTGTTGTTTCTGCTACTGGTGTAGCCTCGCTTACGGGTTCGGGGGTGGGCGGCTCGGGGGTTGCTTCTGGTGCTGCTTCGGCGGCCGGGGTTGAAGTATCATCTGCAGCAGCTACTGGCGGCTCGGCTACCGGAGTATCTGTGGCGGGGGTAGGATCCGGTGCG
>CAZJWS010000114.1:0-3616 GCA_964549985.1 uncultured Candidatus Saccharibacteria bacterium
GGTTTCGGCAATTTTCTCATACGAATCCGGGTACAGATAACCCTCGAGCGAAGCGCCGATTGGCTTGTCTACCAGGGCAGGGTGGCCCTCATACTGGGTAGGCTCGAAAGCCGCATCTACCTGCGCCTGCGCATAGCCCCCGCTCTCTACAAATGCTTGTTTTATCTGCTGCAATGTTTTGCCTGGTAATATAGTAAACAAATTCGTATCAACTCTCCCTTCGGTAAAATATTGCACGATGGTTGCGACATCGTATGATTTGCGCAAGCTATATGTACCGGCTTTGAAATCTTCGGTTAATTCGTTGCTGCGTACATACTGCTCGAACGCCTGGGGCGAACGAATCAAGCCCTTATCCTTGAGCCCGGCCGCAACCACCTTTACCGAATCACCGCTTTGAATCACGAAAGGAATATCCTGGTCCGCAGAAGTGTCAACCGCCTTGAGGTTTTGCATGTAGAGTGCTCGAATACCAAATACCGCGGCTACAAGTATTGATACAAGCAACACCGAGCCAAACAGAAAAAGCTTACGCCAACGCCTGCGGTTACCGACGCCGATTTTGTAGCGCGCGCTCATGCCGAACGCTCCGCAGTATGCTGCAGATAATCCTGCAAGATCAAAGCGGCTGCCTCGCTGTCGATATCGCCTTTTTGGTATGGTTTGCCGCGTTGCTTGAGTAGCCGCTCGGCCTCAAGTGATGTGCCGGCTTCGTCTTGCATTACTACCGGAATCTCGAGGTGCTTGGCAAGCTCAGCGGCGAAGTCACGAGTAAGTGCGGTCTGCTCGGTTTCCTGACCGCTCATGCCCCGCGGCAGGCCAACCACCACCACACCCACCTGATATTCGGCTACAAGCTGGCTGATATCAACCAGCACATCGTCTGTCTTTTGCCGGTCAAGTGTACGTAGTGGCGCAGGTAAACGGGCAATGGCCGAAGCCAATGCCACGCCAATCCGGCGGTCACCGACGTCCAAACCCAGTACATAGTTAGTCATTGTTGCTGTTGGATTCATCTTCTGCCTGGTCGCCGGATTTTTCTACAATAACAGTGATCTTTTTGGCGGCCTTAGGTGTAGAGTATACCCAAAACGGGCTATAAGTGATAGTGGCATCGTTTACGCCGGGTTGTTTTTTGATGTAGGCCTCGGCCTCGCCGCGCTTTTTACCGCGGATAGCTTCCCTGATAGCGTTCTCGTCAATTTCTGGCCCAGCCGTTACAGAAGTGCGGAAGCTTAGGAATGCCTCGCCATTTGATGGCTGGTTATTAATGCGCATGATTGCCTCACCGATACCATCATTGGTAATAGCCTGGCCCTGTAGCGCCTCATCACCCTCCATGTCTTTTTTGACTACTTGACTCAGATCATCGCGCTTAATACCAAGCATCGTAAAGGTGGTATCAACCGCCACGCTAACTTCTTCGGCTTCAGTATTCACCGCCGGTGTAGCAGTGATCTTGGGATCGCTTGCCTTACGAGTTTCGGTGAGTGCAAACAGATTTTCGGCATCAAACTGTGCCTTGAGCTCGTCCTTGACCGCATCACTCTGTCCAGTCTCAAGCGAGGCTACTGCGTCATCGATGTCCTTTTGGCTGACAATCTTAACTATCTTGCTGGTACCGCCACTGAATGCACTGCCATTGGATGCACTTACGGCACTAAAACCGCTCACTGTGAATGTCTTTCCGCTAGCCAAGTTGTACGAGTCACCGTTTTGCGCGGCAATCACATCAACTTTTTTGCTGGAAATATTTGGGAAGTCATCATTGCGGCAGTTGCCACCAACTTGAACGCTCTGCATCGTAGCAGCCTGTTGCGTGACAAAGTTCACACCGCCGCTACTTACGGTGGTACCCGCAGGAACCGTTACAGAACTGGCTGAACAGTTGGTAAGCTTAATGGTTATCTCGCCTTCGGCTTTTGTGCCGTCGTCGCGCTGACCCGTGGCTGCAACCTTTTTGCTATCAGATTTCTTGGATTCCTTCAGGACCGCAGGGATTTTCTTGGCGTCTACATCCAGTCCGGCTTGTGCGGTGCTGGCCGTAAAGTCAAACGAGCTTACCGCCGAAGTGGTATTGGTCTGGATAACTACCTTTGCCCGTGGTAATACCACGTTAGCGACATACCAGCCAACAATTACTAACAGTACCCCCACCACAGCCAGTACCAGACCTAGGCGAAAGCGCTCAAAGTTTGGCACCTTAAGGTGCTTCATTTTCTTGGTCTTGGACTTAAGGGCGGCAGCCGGACTGGCTGCTTCGATGTTCATATTATCCAACTCAATGGTCTCGGTGTCGTCACTATCATTGGCATGTGCTGCCGCCAGTACACCTATAGGGGCTGATCTGTCCAGCACCGGCGAACTTTCGTCAATCACATCTGGCTCGCCCTCTTCTTCACCCGGATGAATAGGCACTGGCGGAATCACCGGTTTGCTCTGCAGACTCTTGGCAACATGCAGTCCGGCTACACCTGCCAGGGGCAAGAGGCCTTGCTCTGAAGTAATGAGTACGATGTTCTTCTTAGAACTGGTCGCAGCCTTTTTAAGCAGCTTCATGTTCACGACACTCTGCAAGACCGTAGCACGCTTGGGCAGGACCAAGGCAACGATCTTACTCGGACTGGCCTTGACTTTTTCGATTATCGTCGTGATTTCATCGTCTACGTCGACGTAAATTGTTTCTTTATTTGCTGCTGCCATAGTTTTAGACACTCAGGAGTCTGTTTATCCGTTCCTTAATAGATCCTGCCTTGTGGTCAGGATTTTGCTGGTTGAGGGTATCCAGCCCCACTCTCAACAACCCCATTGCGGTTATGTAAGTATGATCTGTTACGGCGCCGGTTTTGTCAACAATTCCCGCTACTTGTCCTGGATCAATATGCTGGACAACAGGTTTACGGGTAAACGGCAAGCCTTTGTACCAGGTGCCCTCGGCCAGCTCGTCCATGAGCATCTGCAAGCTCGAACCACCGCCACAGAGCAGAATACGATGCGGCAGGTGGTCGAGCTTGGTGAATTCACTCAGCCCAAGCTCCACGCCCGATGACCATACGTCCAGCGTTTTGTGCAGCGCATCACGGACTTGAGCCTTTTTATGTTGCGGCACCTTGCTGGAATCAACAGCCAGTTTCAGAATCTCTGCTTGCTCAAAATCAGTGGCCAAGTCACGCTCAACAGATTTTGTGAATGCGCGGCCGCCAATACCAAACATCTTCGTCCCCTCTACACCGCCTTCGTTCAGGACGGCAATATCAGTAGTGCCACCGCCTACATCCATAAGAATCGCGCTCATATTTGCATTAGGGTCATTGCCTACTACACTACGGGCGACCGCAAAAGGCTCTGCGGCCACTGCCAGCAGTTCGAGTTCGAGTTCGGTTGCCGTACGCTCCAGCGCACCAATATGAATCAGCGGCGCAAACGCCGTATACAGCTGAATCACTACATCGCGACCCTGGAATCCCAGTGGACTGCTAACCACGTAGCCGTCGATTGTGATACTGACCAAGGCACTATTCACCAGACGGATCTCAACATCTTTGCCGCCGAGCTCCCACGCCAATTGCTCTTTGGCCTTATTGAGTGCGCGCTCCTGGACCATGCCAATAATCCG